>JBPCWT010000012.1:0-11664 GCA_051009255.1 Ruegeria sp.
AAAACCCAGGCCATTGCCTGCTGAACCGTTTTGCCCAACGATTGCCGGTTTTGCGTGACGAACCACATCACCACGGCAGCGCCGAGAAGAACCAGATAGGTCAAACGGGCAATATTGTCGGTATCCATGGCATCACTCATTCAGTCAGTCCAACAATATATGGGAATTCAGGACGCGAAACCAAAGGCTTTGAGACCATCCAGAATGAATTGAACAGAAAGTGCCGCCAGCAACATTCCCAGCAGCCTGGTCAAAACATTCAGCCCGGTTTTCCCAAGAAGACGTGCCACCGCACCAGAGGTCAGGTACATCACGAAAACCATCGCCACAACGAACAACATGACGCCAATCACCACTGCCAGGCCCTGAATGCCTGGATGCTGACCGGCCAACAATATCATGGTGGCAATAGCACCCGGGCCGGCGATCAGGGGAATGCCCAGGGGAAACACCGAAGGGTCGGCGTGTTCTTCTTCCTCGGCACTGGTTTCGCGTCGTTTGGTGCGGCGCTCGAACAGCATGTCCAATGCTGTCAAAAACAACAGGACGCCGCCGGCCACGCGAAAGGCCTCCATCGAGATACCAACGAAACCCAGAACCGCCTCGCCAAACGCGGCGAACATCGCAAGGATGCCAGCGGCGGTCAAACAAGCCCTTGTCGCGATGCCGCGCCTCGTATGCTTGTCCATACCTTGTGTCAGCGCCACAAAGATGGGTGTCTGTGCCGGGGGATCGATAACTACGAACAGTGTCGTAAAAGCGGTAATCAGGAATGCCGCGTCGATCATTCTGCGGCATCCCTTTGCAAAGACTTCAGAACTTTGACGGCCTGATCGGCCATGCCCGAAGGCACATAAACGTGGTCGTGATGGTATCCGGCGACCATGTTTGCCGGAATGCCTGCTTCCGTCAACGCAGCGGAAACAGCAGCGGTTAATCCAACACCCTCTAACGAAGAATGTACCTGCAAAGTGATGCAACGCATGGCAACCGCGCCCTTAGGTGCTGCAGCGATTGGAACGATTAGCGACAGGCCCTCGGCCTCGACGCAGCTTGCACGGGTGCCTTCCGGCCAGTCCTTGCCCGCCTGCCAGATAACAAAGGCATAGTCGCCTTGTTGCAATTGCGGCTCCATACCAGCGATCATTGCATTTGTATCTTTGACGGGATTTGTCATGCGGCTTTCTCTGCCTTTTCCAAGCGCTCGGCGGCAGCAACCCAAAGCGCCTCGGCGCGTTGCATGGCTTCGACCACTTCGGCGAATTTGCGGTTCCACGTTTCTAGATCTTGGCCCCGGTTGTCATCGTATAGCGCAGGATCGGCCAACTTGACCGAAAGCTTTTCGTGCATATCGGTTAGTTTTTCCAACCGATCCTCGCATTTGCGCAAATCGGCGCGCAAGGCCTGAACAGCATCCCGCGATGGCCGCTTTGGTTTGACAGTTTTGTGCTTTTCTTTTTGCGCTGGTTTGTCACGTGCCAGCAGCAATGACCGATACGCTTCTAGATCGCCTTCGAATGCTCTTACGGTTCCGTCAGACACCAACCAAAGCCGATCCGCGACAAGGCTGAGCAAGTGCATATCATGGCTGACAAGGATCACTGCGCCAGAGTATGCGGTCAAGGCTTCGACCAACGCTTCGCGGCTTTCGATGTCCAGATGGTTGGTCGGCTCGTCAAGGATCAACATGTGCGGCGCATCTATTGTTGCGATCAACAGTGATAGCCGCGCTTTTTGCCCGCCGGATAACCGACCAACAGCAGTTTCTGCCTGATCCGGGCCAAGACCAAAGCCAGCCAGACGTGCACGCAGTTTGGCAGGTGTTTCACTCGAGCGAAGACGTCGCAAGTGATCCAGTGGCGTTTCATCCACAAACAGCTCATCCACCTGATGCTGTGCAAAATACCCAATGCGCAGCTTTGAACTGCGGGTCATTTTGCCGGCCATCATCGGCAAACGGTCCGAAAGTAACTTGGACAGCGTAGATTTGCCCTGACCATTCTTACCCAGCAGTGCAATACGGTCATCCTGATCAATGCGCAGGTTCAGACGCCGCAGGACTTCGGTTTCGCCATACCCGGTCACACCACCTTCCAGATTGATGATCGGCGGCGACATTTCTTCGGGTTCGGGGAAAGTGAACGCACGTAAGGCCGCTTCTTGAGGTGAGGATATTGGCTGCATTCGGGCAAGCGCCTTAAGGCGGGATTGCGCCTGCTTGGCCTTGTCCGCTTTGTAGCGAAATCGATCCACGTAGGATTGCAGATGTGCGCGTCGTGCTTCCTGTTTTTTCGCCATCGCCGCGGCCAAAGCCAGTTTTTCCGCCCTTTGGCGGGCAAACTGATCATATGGCCCCTGATAAAGCGTTAGTTTGCGATCTTCGAGATGCAGGATTGCCCCAACCGCACGGTTCAGCAATCCCCGGTCGTGGCTGATGATAATAACTGTGTGCGGATACTTCGCCAGATAGCTTTCCAGCCATAACGCGCCTTCGAGGTCCAGATAGTTTGTCGGTTCGTCCAACAGCAGCAGATCAGGTTGCGAAAACAACACGGCGGCCAGTGCAACGCGCATCCGCCATCCACCAGAAAAATCCGAACACGGCTTTTGCTGTTCTTCATCGTCGAACCCAAGTCCTTTCAGGATCGAGGCTGCGCGGGCTTCGGCGGACCAAGCGTCGATATCGGTCAATCTGGTCTGAATTTCAGCAATTCTTGAGGGATCAGTGGCGCTGTCAGCCTCTGTCAGAAGTGCCGCGCGTTCCGTATCGGCGGCCAGTACAGTGTTCAGCAACGAGACGTCAGAAGATGGTGCTTCTTGTGAGACGCCACCAATACGCGCGCGCCGGGGCAGGGCGACTTCTCCTGTTTCCAGGGCCAACTCGCCCCTTATTATGCGGAAAAGGGTGGTCTTGCCTGTGCCGTTTCGACCCACCAGACCAACCTTGTGCCCGTCTGGAATAGTGGCACTAGCCCCATCGAACAGGGGGCGGCCTTCGACGGCGTATGAAATGTTCTCGATCCGTAACATATGCCGCTCTTAACAGAGCGTAGATTGCGCCGCCAGCAGCTTGGCATGTGCAACGTTCAGGTGATGTGATAGCGCTGATGAAAATACAGTATCGTTGGAATGTCTCATGCGTGCAGCGCAATCTCATCCGTCTTTGGTAACGCTGGTATTTGCGACGGCTCTATCAGTGCTTACGCTCAATATGTTCCTTCCGTCACTGGCGCGAATGGGTGTGGACCTTAGGGCAGACTATGGATTAGTAAACCTGTCCATTGCTGGCTATCTGGGTTTTTCCGCTGTGTTGCAACTGATTGTTGGACCGATGTCTGATCGATATGGACGCAGACCTATCTTGTTGATCTGCATGGCGATATTTGCGTTTGCTTCACTTGGATGCGTACTAGCAGATTCGATCTGGGTATTCTTGGGCTTTCGACTGCTGCAAGCGGTGATTGTTGCCGGTCCGGTGCTGTCGAACGCCGCTATCCGCGATATGTATCCGCCGAACGAAGCCGCAAGCAAGCTTGGCTATGTTGCAATGGCAATGGCGTTGGCACCTATGTTGGGGCCGATGCTGGGCGGTACATTGGATATGCTGTTTGGGTGGCGCGCAGGCTTTGTTCTTTACACCGTGTTGGGTGCCGGAATGTTGGCCCTGTTGTGGGTCGATATGGGAGAGACCAACACCAAACGTTCATCGACGTTTTCTGCGCAATTTCGCCAATACCCATTCCTTTTCGGGTCGCGGCGGTTCTGGGGTTACTCGCTGTGCGCATCTTTTTCTATCGGTGCATTCTTCATTTTCATCACCGGCGCTCCTTTGGTTGCTGCGACGTGGTTTGATCTGAGCCCCGCGTTGTTGGGGCTGGGGATCGGCATCATCACAACCGGTTTCATGGCGGGTAACTTTGTCACCGGACGGATTGCCGCACACACGCGGCTGAGCACGATGATACTGACTGGACGAGTGTTTGCATCCGCAGGTCCGCTGTTTGGGTTGCTTGTTTTTTTAGGTGATATGGGCTCGGTCTGGGTGTTTTTCGGATCGGCTGTATTTGTTGGTTTTGGCAACGGGCTGACAAATGCAAATGCGTCGTCGGGCGTTATGTCAGTCCGACCTCAGCTTGCGGGAAGCGCCGCAGGATTGTTCGGGGCGATGATCGTTGCACTGGGCGCGGTACTTACTTCGGTGACAGGGGCATGGGTCAGCCCAGAGAATGGCCCGTTTCTGGTGTTGGGAATGATGTGCGCATCAAGCTTTGTCGGACTGCTGGCAATCCTGTATGTGCGCTGGGTTGATTTGCAGGACCCATTGCCAGACGCGATCTGACTGGCGATTGCGCATTAGCCCATCATAGCGCTTTCCATATCCTGAATACCGTGCTAGGCGGCGCGCGATATATTTCGGCGCGGGTATTCCGTGCCGCCAGCTTAAGGAGAGGCCCGAAATGGCACTGGAACGCACATTCTCGATCATCAAGCCCGATGCAACCCGCCGCAATCTGACCGGCAAGATCAATGCCAAGTTCGAGGACGCGGGTCTGCACATCGTCGCGCAAAAGCGCATCCACATGACCAAAGCGCAGGCCGGCAAGTTCTATGATGTCCATGCCGAGCGCCCTTTCTATGACGAATTGTGCGAGTTCATGTCGTCCGAGCCGGTTGTTGTTCAGGTATTGGAAGGCGAAAACGCAATCGCCAAGAACCGAGAAGTTATGGGTGCAACAAACCCGGCAGACGCGGCCCCCGGTACCATCCGCGCAGAGTTCGCTGAATCGGTTGGTGAAAATTCGGTACACGGTTCGGATGCGCCTGAAACAGCCGCAATCGAAATCGCCTACTTTTTCTCGGGTATCGAACTGGTTGGCTAATCGGCTTTGCCGATGAAAGAATTTGGGCTGCATCCTTTTCTGGATGCGGTCCTTTTTTTATCCAAGCGGCTTTAAATCCGCGGAAGCCACCCTTACCCCGATTGCATCCAGTTCTGATACAATTCGGGTTTCCGGTGCAGCCTTGTTGGATAACTTGATCTGGTCGAACCGCATGCGCAGTGCTTTCTTTTCTTCGCCTTTGCAGTCGTTCCATGGCCTGCCTTGCAGGCCCATAACAAGAACATAGTACCCTATGAAATGTGGTCTGGAGCCGGTTTGCAATAGGCAGGCATAAGCCTCATCCGCGCCCAATTCACGCAATTCTTGTGCAGAGTGGATTCCCGCCTTGGCGCACGCCTGCTCGTAGGCCGGACCAAGATTTCGGATCGAGGATACGGGATCAGTCATGGTGTTGTTCTAACCCCGACTTTCTTGGCTGTCACCCGGATTCAAATTGGGTGCCTTGTTCCTGACCCAGCTCTGCAATATGCAAGAAGTCGGAGGAAGCTGGCATGACAACATCCGAATTGTCGCTTGCAATTCAAGCATTTGATTTAACAAACCCACCGGACGGTTTTGTAGAGTCGCCATTTCCTTTTTATGATGCGCTGTTGTCTGACGCACCGATTGTACCGCAACCGGACGGGTCAGTGCTGGTGTCGCGGTATAAGGATCTGGACCGGATCTATCGTAATACGAAGCTTTACTCATCTGACAAAAAAGCCGCTTTTGGGCCGAAATTCGGCGTGGGTTCCCCTCTGTTCGAGCACCACACGACCTCACTGGTGTTCTCAGACCCGCCTCTGCACACGCGGGTGCGGAAAATCATGACGTCTGCCCTGACACCTAGGGCGATTGCCCGGATGGAACCTGGCCTGATCCATACGGTGGATGTTCTGTTAGAGCGGATGAATGCCAAAGACGATGTGGACCTGATCGAAGATTTTGCCTCGACTATCCCAATCCAGATAATCGGTAACCTGCTGGATGTCCCGATGGACGAGCGGGGGCCTCTTCGTGACTGGTCGCTGGCCATTCTTGGCGCGCTGGAACCTGCGCTGACGGAAGAGCAACTGAACCGGGGCCACAATGCAGTGGAAGAATTCAAATCTTACCTGAAGGATCTGGTAGCCCACCGTCGCGCCAGCCCCGGTGATCCCGAAACAGATGTTTTGACACGATTGATCAGGGGCGAGGGGGCAGACGAACAGCTGAGCGAGGTTGAGCTACTTCAAAACTGTATTTTCATCCTGAATGCCGGGCATGAGACGACGACCAACCTGATTGGAAATGGGCTGGCGCTGCTCAACGACAGCCCGGATCAACGGCGGCGATTGTTGGATAATCCAACTCTTATCAATTCGACGGTTGAGGAGGTTCTGCGCTTTCGCTCGCCGAACCAGTTCGGGAATCGGGAAACCACGGACGAGGTTGAACTGAGTGGACTTCGTATCCCTAAGGGTACCAATTTACACTTGTGCATAGGGGCTGCGAACCGCGATCCAGAGGTTTTCGAAAATCCGACAGAGTTTGATGTTGCTCGTAATCCCAACCGCCATCTGGCCTTTGCAGGCGGTCCGCATGTTTGCGTCGGGTTGACCCTTGCCCGAATGGAAGGTCGCATTGCCCTTGGCCAGTTTCTGAAGCGCTACCCCAGTTACCGATTGAAACAGGGCCGATTACGCGGCGGGCGAATTCGGTTCCGGGGGTATTCGTCGTTACCGTCCAAATTGTAGGCGGCTTAGACGAAGCCTTGGATAAATTTGACCGTCTCTGCCAAGTAAACCTAGAGTCGCTTCAATAAAATTGACTGATTATATCCCGACAAATCGGCCAATGAATCTGCTGTTGATTAACGCTGATAAGCATGGGCGGGTTCAGGAATTATTGCTTGCGGGCGAGCTTGAGAGTCGCCTGCAAACCCGGATCTTTGTTTTGGGCAGAGAATTCCCCACCGTGCATATGTGAAATCGCGGCAACCAGCGCCAGACCAAGCCCGGCATTTCGCTCGGTCCGTGCCGGATCGAGTGTAACGAATGGCAGTTGCAAACGCGAAAGTTCAGATGCTGGCACACCAGGGCCACGGTCCCGAACGGTTAGATAAGTAAACCACTCGTCTTCGGACAGGTCGACAGTAATGGTGGTTTCCTTTGGCCCGTATCGCATTGCATTTTCCAGCAGATTTGACAGCGCCTGTGACAAAAGGGGGCGGTGGCCCTGAATTGGAGCGGCTGAACCCGTCGTTTCAAGTGTGAGCATTTGATCTGCCGCAACAGGCTCGTACAGTTCGACGACATCGTGGACGAGTTGCTGCATATCAACCGGCTCGAACTGTTCGCGTCCCAATCCGGCCTCGGCCCGCGAGATTTCAGTAAGCTGGCCCAAAACACGCAATATATGATCGATTTCGCTGACAGCGCGCGCTGTGTCGGTCTCTCGCTCATGATCGGTCTGGGTCGGGTCGGCCAGCGTTTCAACGCGCTGTCTGAGGCGCGACAGCGGCGAGCGAAGATCGTGTGCAATTGAATTCGAAGTTGTTCGCAGATTGCCCACCAACTCCTCGATACGATCCAGCATATTGTTCAGGGTTGTCGCTACTTGATCGAACTCATCGCCGGTTCCGCGCAGCGGAATACGCCGGGTTAAGTCCCCAGAGACGATATCGTCAGCAGTGCCTGCCACATCTTTGAGCCGAGAAAACACAAGCCGGGTCAACAGCCAGCCCGTGAGAATGCTGAGTGCCAGGGCGGCCGCCAGGGCCAGTGCCACAGAATGAATCAGGACACGGTCGAACTGTTGACTGGCCGAAGCATCCCGTCCAACCAGCAGCCGTTCACCGCCGCGCAAGCGGATAGATGCAGCGGATATTGGTACGTATTGGTTGGAATCGGCCTTTAAAAGTTCCAGTTCCACCCAACCACTGCCGGGCACCACGCCTTCGGGCCACTGAGCCATATTTCCAGCAAGAATCGACCCAAACCGGTCTGTCAAAAGATAAAGCGCATCGCGCTCGGCGGCATTTGCCAAGCGCCGTTCGATGGCCGTCATCAAACCAATCAGTCCTCTGCGCTCGTACTCGTCCGCAAGCCCCGTCAGCTCGGCTGTGACGACCGAACGAGTTTCGCCGGAAATCGTACGATTAGCCGTGACGTATACAAGGGCAAGCACGGTTGCGGTCAGCAAAGTGCTAAGCACCATGCTGGCAAGGACAAGTCTTGTGCGTGAATTCCTTAATGAAAGGAAGAAACTAGTCATCAGATATCATGTAACCGGCACCCCGCACCGTTTCAATCAGCGGTATCGCACCGCCTTCGTCCAACTGGCGGCGAAGTTTGGAAATATGAACATCGACAACGTTTGTATGAGGGTCGAAATGATAATCCCACACCCCCTCTAGCAGCATAGTGCGCGAGACGACCCGATTTTTTCGGCGAAGAAAGAACTCAAGTATCTGAAACTCTCTGGGTGTCAGGGTGATTTCGCGCCCGTCGCGCGTAACCTTGCGCGTCAGCAAATCCATTTCCAGGTCACGACAGGTAAGGGTCGCTGTTTCTTCTGACTCTTGCGGTCTGCGCAACAATGCCTCGATCCGCGCGTGCAGTTCCTGAAACGAAAATGGTTTAACCAGATAGTCATCCGCACCTGCGCGCAATCCTTTGACACGCTCGTCTACCGCACTCATCGCAGTCAGCATCAGAACCGGGGTTTTCAGGCCCGCTGCTCGAACCGATTTTATCAACGAAAGACCGTCCAGACCGGGCAGCATGCGATCCAATATGATTGCATCAAAACCTCCGTCGGTGGCGTGATACAGCCCTTCGCGGCCATCGGTTGCGATTTCAATCGCGTAACCTTCCTCGGCAAAGCCTTTGGCAATGAATTCCCGCGTGTCAGCGTCGTCTTCTACGATCAAAAGGCGTCGGCTCATGGTCGGAGATCCTTTCATTTGGAATTTAAGCACAGAAGGCGGGAAATGCACATGCCGGGTGCGGCCATCGCACCCGGCTGTTTCAGCGGCAGGGGGACAATCCTGACCCGCTGAAAATGCGCGCGCCAATTCTCCCCGTGAACAAGCGCGCGCGGGCATCAGATCAGGCGATTTCGATTGCAACGAAAATCTGGTTTCCACCTCGGTTGATGAGCACCAGTGCCGGATCCGTTTTTTCGTTTTCCAATGCGGCCTTAAGCGCCTGCGGTGTTTCCGTATCCGAGGTTCCCAGCTTTACAATCACATCGCCGCGCTGCAATCCCGCGTCGGCGGCAGGGCTATTTGGGTCAAGCGAGGTTACAACTACGCCGGATACATCTTCACCTATGCCAATTTCCGCCCTGGCCGTGTCTGTCAGCGGAGCAACAGTTGCGCCCAATGACGTCCCAGCGGCATTTTCACTAATTACGCTGTCGGTTTCAGCCGAAGCGGTTTGATGTTGTCCAATGGTGACATCCATCTGCTCGATTTTACCGTTGCGCAATACCGTGATTTTGCTTTCAGAGCCTACCTTGGTCGTCCCCACAAGGATCGGCAGATCAGCACTGGACTTAACATCTTCACCATTGAAGGACACGATAACGTCTCCTTGCTGCAGGATGCCTTCGGCAGGGCTGCCTTGCATGACTTCGGACACCAGTGCCCCCGAGGCTTTTTCAACGCCCATTGCCGCTGCAAGCTCTGGGCTGATGCTTTGAATGGAAACTCCGAGCCAGCCCCGGCTAACCCGACCATCATCACGTAAATCCGCCGCAATGTGCTCGACAATATTGGATGTTACAGCAAATCCAAGGCCGACTGACCCGCCACTGGGCGAGTAGATTGCAGAGTTCACGCCTACAACTTCTCCATCCATGTTGAAGAGCGGTCCGCCGGAATTTCCACGGTTTATCGCGGCGTCGGTTTGAATGAATTCGGCATAAGGCCCATCAGAGATGTTGCGCCCCTTGGCCGACACGATACCGGTCGTCACTGTCGAGCTCAGCCCAAAGGGGTTGCCAATGGCGACAACATCTTCGCCTACGCGGATTTGATCACTGTCACCCAAAGCTACCGAACGCAGCGCCTCGCCAGCGTCGATCTTCAAAAGGGCGATATCCGTCAAAGGATCAGTGCCTACAACTTCGGCATCGAATGAACGATCGTCGCTGAGTTTAACAGTGATCGTGTCTGCACCGTCGACGACATGGTTGCTGGCTATGATAAATCCTGCCTCATCCAGCACAAAGCCGGAACCCAAACCACGACCCGGGCCACGTTGTGGCGCATCAAATCCTTCTGGTGTCCCAAACCGTTTGAAAAGTTCGCCAAAGGGGTGGCCCTCAAAATCGAATTCTTTTGGATCAGACGAAACGGGCTTTGCCTCTTGTTCGGCCACGATAGTTACAACTGATGGCGAAACTTCCTGTACCAGATCGGCAAGAGCCTTGTCGGCAAACGCGGGCAGGGCGGTCGTTGCCAGCAAAGCAGCACCCAAGGCGCCGGTGCCTATCCAGTTGGAAGTCCTTGGAAGAAGAAGATTGGATTTTCGTATGCTCATGTCATGGTCTCCTGTGTTTCGCCTCGGTTGATTTCGGGGCCTTGAAACACGGATTTACACAGGCATTCTTTTGGCTTCCTTTTCGGCTAATTAAGAATTCTTCATCAAGTGCCTGTTGTCACAAGAGGTGGGCTAAAACATTCTTTATGCAGGAAAGAATCGGCCAACTGCCCAACACGCCGAATCGGCTTATTGTTGTCAACGGGAGCGTTAAGAGGTCAAAAAAGCCGTATTGAATATTTTTGGGAAACAAAGTTCCGCCGACTTTTGTGCGTTTGAATGCAATCCCTCGGGGGTTGTGTAATTGTTTCTCATTTAGCCCCAAGACCATCTCTAGGTCTTTGCAAACGTGCCTATTTGCATACTCATCGAACGTTAAAGGTTCAGTTTGATACATTAATGGTGAGAAACGACACACCTTTAGATTGAGTAACTATTCACGCAATGTTGCGGAAAAACCAAGCTAAGCAAGTAAAAATTAACTATTTCTCCAAATTTTACATTGTTTGAAAGCATCCTTTGAGTGACGATGATCAAGCCCAAATGAGGGGGAACCGTTCAGCGCTAAGGGGGTGCTGATCGGTTGTAACTCAGTCACTGGAAGTGCTGACCGTCAAGTTAACGAGGGGGTCGTGTTTTGGTTCTGTGGCGGTGTTGTTGGGATTAGCGTCCTGGCGGTGCTTTCAGGGTTGGTGAAAAGTGGTAATCTTATTTCGGGCAACCGGCCCGGTCGATCGCGACCGGGCCGCGTTCATTTTGGGCTCTTGCTCTTGCCGTTATTGCGTTCCAACCAGTCTTTCCAGTCCTCCGGCGTGTCCAGGTCTAACCGCGCGTTCTGGCCGGGCAATCGCACTAGATTGACCTTGTCTGAAACTGATTGAACAAGTTCCTTTGCCCCGGTGTCGCCGGTAAGTTTTGACAAATCATCAAACATTGAACGGTCGAAAATGACGGGATGCCCCGGTTTTCCGTCTTCGGTTGCTCCTCGCCAGATGACGTAGTCAGGATGCTTGGAAACTGTGGCCATCAGCGCCTTCAGGTCTTTGACTGTCAGATCTGGTTGATCAGCCAACAAAACCATCACAGCTTTTGCATCATCAGGCACATGGGTCAGGGCGGTGCGCAGGCTTGCATTTATACCTTCGGCAGCGTCAGGAACGGCGACAGAACGGACATCCAAACCTTCAAGCGCCGCATACCGAGGATGCGGGGCGGGTGGCAAGGCAACAATCACCGATCCGGCACTAAGGGCCAGC
>JBPCWT010000013.1:0-3845 GCA_051009255.1 Ruegeria sp.
CTAGAAAAATCTCCAACCTCTCTAAACAAAAAACAGATACACACCCTGGCGCGGGGTGGAGCAGCCCGGTAGCTCGTCAGGCTCATAACCTGAAGGTCAGAGGTTCAAATCCTCTCCCCGCAACCAATTCCACAAAACAACAAAATACAGATTAAACCTGCCACGGGCGATGTTGCTTGCCATTCTGAAGAAGTTAGATACTGAACGTCCTTAAGATTAGCGCCGGGAAAATTGCTCAAGCGGTTCTTGTGTTACGAAATCATTCCAGTTGCCGTTCTGCGATACGGGCGCCATCGGTGAGGTTGGCCGAGGGGAACTGAACAACGGATTCGCCGGGCTCCAGTCCGCTTATCACTTGTGCCTCTACTCCGTTGTTTCGACCAACTTTGATTTCCCGAAGAACCGCCCGACCGTCCGCGTTGGCAAACACGGCCCAGTTTTGTCCCTGTCGAAAAAGCGCGGCCGAAGGTACAATGACGACGTCTTCCTGCGCCCACACCACAATCTGAACCTCGATGCGATAGCCGTGGCCGAGGGTCCCGCGATCTTCGCTTGGTCCGTCGAACTGGATCGTGGTTTCCACGCGCTGTTCTTCGACGCCAAGGGCGGAATATTTTGTGTATCCGTACGGGTCGATTCTGCTGACAGAACCGCTCAGGTCGCCGGGGCCGCCCCAATTGGTGATAATGACCCGGTTTCCTTCGCTGACCTGAACCGCGTCAGACGACAAAAGCTCTGTCATGACTTCCAGATCGCCTTCGATATCTCCGATTTCCAAAATTGGTTCACCGGCGGGAAGGGTGGTTTCGCTTTTGTGTATGACTTTTAAAATCGTTCCGTCGATAGGTGCGCGCATTGGAATACTGTATGAGGGCCGCTCGTTGTCCTCCAACGCCTGAGCAAGACCAGCGTCATCGAACCCGATCAACTGCGCCCGCGCGTTGGCCAGTTCTGCCTCGCGCATGGAAATGGCGGCTTGAACCGTGTCGAGATTGGCCTTGGCGATTTTGGCCGCCTGTTCAGATCGTTCCATGGCAACCTTGCTGGATATACCTTTGTCGACCAGCTTTTGGGTACGCTCAAGCTCGCTTTGCGCGAAAACATTTGTTGCCAGGGCCGCATTCATATCCGCACGCGCGACACGAAGCGCTGCTTCGGCGGCGCTGACGGCTGCAATCGCCTGTTCCCGGGTGCGAACATCCAGCGCGGATGGATTGGCAGGGCTCATCCGGGCGACAATCGTTTCCCCACCTACAACGCGATCGCCCGGCAACACGGTGACACGCTGCAATTCACCGGCGACCGGTGACGACACGACATAAGGTTCCTTGACCCGAGTCCTGCCTTCGTCATTGATGGTTACGATCATGTCGCCGCGCTTTACCGTTGCCAAATCGACCAGCATCGGGCGTGGCCAGAATGCCGCGAGCAGAATGCCAACAACCGCAAGGCTTGCCACAACTGTCAGGATTGATCGGGAATATCGCTTTTTGCCAGCCAAGAATGTTACTCCCTCGATTTCAGGGCCAGAACCAAATCTGACCGGTCAACATTACGCTTTACCAGCCAACCTGACAAAAGGGCCGCCGCGACCACGATTACAGTGGCCTGGCCAAAACTTATCATGCTAAAGCTTGCCGGAATTTGATAAAGATCCGTGCTGAACCCCTTGGAAACTGCAAAGGTCAGGCCGTATCCGCCCAAGGCACCTAGTGGCAATGCAAGCAATGTGACCACTGCTAGTTCCCCCAGCAGGACAAAAGCCACCTCGGACTTTGTAAAGCCCAGAACACGTAACGCTGCCAGATCGCGTGCCCGTTCGGCCCGCGCTACGCGGGCGGCATTGTAAATCACGCCAAATGTGATGATGCCGGCAATCAACGCCATGATATAGCGCATTGCGCCCGCGCCCTGATCCATAACCTTTTGAAATGCTGTTCGACTTTCGGATTTCAATGATACACCTGCCACCATCGGCATGTCCTTCAGGCGGCTGTAGGTTTCGTCAACATCGTCTGTGTCTGTACGCAAAAACGCCCCTGAAATTCGACCGGGCTCGTTAAGGGTGCGGTTAAGCGCTGATATCTCCATATAGGCGGGCGATCCCATCAGACCTTCGGAAATGGCGACAACAGGAAGACGCAGGATTGGGCGCCGGCCTTCGCGGACATTGACAGTCAGCCAATCTCCCGGGTTGATATCCAGTGTCCCGGCCAATCCCGCCGACAGTATAAGGCCATCCTTGCGCATGTTGATTGTGCGTTCCGCGTCGTCGACCGCACGGTTCAGCCTTGGCGATTCCACCAATCCATTAATCGCGCCGCGATAGGTTAATAGACCGTTTTGAAAGATGACGGGGACGATGCGAACCGGCTCTGTTTCAATCACGCCGTTAATCGACTGAATGTCATAAAGACTTTGATCTGAGATGGGATTGACAAAGCTGACGGTAACGTCGCTGCGGTCCATGATGTCGAATGTCAGGTCCATCATGTCGTCAAAGCTTGTCAAAATCGATGCCATGGCCGCCGACAGGGCAACGCCAGCGCCAACGCCCGCCACCGCGCCCGCCATACGAACGGGCTGTCGCGTAAGTCTGCGCAAGACCATTCTGGTGGGTTGATCCAGGTACGATGCCAGAACTTTTCCAACCTGTCCGCTGCGACTGTAATCTGGCGGAGCTGCAGCGCGCATTGCAACAGCAGGCGTTAATGCAAATACCCTTCTCAGAACCAAAATCCCGCCAACCGACGACGCCATGATGCTGGCGGTAAAGCCCAGAACAAAACTCAGGGGATCAAGTTGAAAGACCAGAAACGGAAACTTGTAATAAATCAGGTAAACATCAATTAGCGCACGCCCTGCGGCAATTCCCAACAACCCGCCGACAAATGCACCGCCCCCCGCGATCACCAGGATCATTTTCAGGTAATGACCGCCAACCTCCAGATCGGTGTAGCCAAAGGCCTTCATCAGGCCAATTTCTTCCCTTTCGGATTCGACCATTCGGGAAATGACGATGTACAAAAGAAACGCAGCCACCGCCATGAATACCGGTGGCACGGTGGCAGACGTTTGGCGCAGTCCGTTGATCTCTTCTGATACGAACTTGTTCGAAGCAAGATCAGCGAGCGGGAAAGCCCCGAGCCCTCCGAACCTGTCCAGAAGTTGATCGGCGGCGCGCAACACTTCGGCTGTTTCACCGTCGCGGCTTAGGGAAATCAGGGCCTCGTTGAACGCACCGTCCAGATCATATGCGGCCTCCATGGCCGGGCGGCTCATCCAGAGAACGGCAAAGCGGCTGTCGTCAGGCACCATCTCGCCTGGGGGTGCGGCGAACAAAAACTCTGGCGACATGGCGAAACCGACTATTTCAAACGTGCGGCGCGCGCCGTTCATCGTTGCGGTGATCCGGTCCCCCGGACTTATATCATGAGCCTTTGCAAAGCTTTGTAAAACGACAACTTCATCAGGGCGATCACCTTCGAACATTCTTCCGTCCGTCAGGTAGACATCGTTCAGCCGTGTCATGCCAACCGCTGGCAGTGAAACGGCCTGTGCACGAATGGGCAGCGGCATTTCTGGCACGTCAATCAGGGCTTGCCCCTGAATTCGGGTTTCGACGGCCGAGACGCCCGGAATGTTTCGCAGTTCGCGCGCAACCCTTTCTGGCGCTCGGGTGACAGGGGCGAACACATCGGCAAGCCGATAGCGTTCGTAATAGGCTCGGCGGGTCTCGTCCAGACTTACAACAAGACCAGACTGCATGACCTGCATAAGAACACCCAAGGCAATGACCATGGCGATCGCGGCGGCTTGTCCCTTGATGCGCCAAAGGTCGCGGC
>JBPCWT010000014.1:0-4944 GCA_051009255.1 Ruegeria sp.
CACGACACCCTTCATCATCGAGGTCAGCTGATACGCCGTCACCGCATCCAGCACCTGCCCGCGATCCGTGACTATGCTGGGTGATGTATCCGGCGCAATCTGGTCGGAGTTACAGTCGATACATTGACGGTCGTCATGGCGGTAAATGGTTTTGCCGAACCGGTCCTGAATGCGGTCGACCAAAGTCGGCTCTACCCGCTCTCCGCCATTGGCGAACATCGCGTAGGCCGCAACCATTTTATAAAGCGTGGTTTCTTCGGACCCCAACGAGTTGGCCAGATACGCGCCCATATGGTCATACACGCCGAACCGTTCGGCATACCCGGCGACCACGGGCATCGTGACCTCTTGCGCCAGACGAATGGTCATCAGGTTCCGTGATTGCTCAATTCCGGTACGCAATGGTGTCGGCCCATAGAATTTGTTGGAAGAGTTCTTGGGTCGCCACAAACCTTGCGGCGTATTCACCTCGATCGGGGCGTCGACGACGATAGTTGCCGGGCTGTATCCACTGTCCAGCGCGGCGGCATAAACAAAAGGTTTAAAGCTAGAGCCCGGCTGCCGCTGCGCCTGCGTTGCACGGTTGAACACCGTATCCTGGTAGGAAAATCCGCCCTGCATTGCCAGAACACGGCCAGAGTTCACGTCCATCGCCACGAATCCGCCCTGCACTTCGGGCACCTGACGGGCCGACCACTGGCCTTCGTCGCCTTCACGCACCAGAATGACATCGCCGCGTTTGAAATTAGCCGCGAGATCGCCCTGCATCCATTTGATGTCGGATCGTGGAACAACACCATTGTCGGGGCCATCTTCGATACCAACCGTCAGCTGCTGCTCGGCCACGTTCAAAACCACCGCCGGGTACCAGCGGGTCGGCAGCACTACATCGCGTGGGATTTCCAGTATCGCCAACGCCTCGCGCCACTGCGCTTCGTCTGCCAGCATCTCTTCGGGGATCACCGCACCCGTCCCGCGCCACTTGCCGCGCGAACGGTCATATTTCTCTAATGCTTCCCGCAATGCTCTGGCCGCTTCGACCTGCATTTCTTCGTCGATCGATGCACGCACGCTGAAGCCGCCGGTAAAGAACTCGCCCTCGCCGAAATCTTCGCTCAGTTGACGGCGAATCTCGTCGGTAAAGTAATCGCGCGGCGGCAATGCAGTCCGGAAACTTTCAAAATCGCCATTTTGAACCGAACGCAGCGGCTGCTCGACCTCAACATCATAGGTGGCCTGATCAATGTACCCGTTTTCGCGCATTTCACGCAGAACGTAGTCACGGCGGGCCAGCAGGCGGTCTTTTTCACGTACCGGGTGATAATCCGACGGTGCCTTTGGCATGGCGGCCAACGTTGCGGCCTCGTGCGGGGCCAGTTCCTGTAACGTTTTGTTGAAATAGGTCTGCGCGGCAGCCGTCACGCCGTAAGAGTTCTGACCAAGGAAAATTTCGTTCAGATACAGCTCAAGGATCTGTTCTTTGTCCAGCGTGTCTTCCAGTCGCGTGGCAAGGATGATTTCCTTGATCTTGCGTTCGGCGCGACGGTCACCTGACAACAAAAAGTTTTTCATCACCTGCTGTGTGATGGTCGATGCGCCACGAACGTTTTCGCCCTTGGATTTCACGGCCTCGACACCAGCGGCCATAATTCCGCGCACGTCATAGCCCTGATGAGTATAGAAATTCTTGTCTTCTGCCGAAATAAAGGCCCACTTCACCATCTCGGGGACTTCCTCGGACGGGGTGAACAGACGGCGTTCCTGCGCGAACTCGTCGATCAGGTTCCCTTCGCCAGAATAGATTCGGCTGATTGTCGGCGGCTTGTACTGTGCCAGCGACTCGTGGCTTGGCAGGTCGCGCCCATACATCCAGAACACCGCCCCGATGGTCAGGGCGGCCATAAAAATACCCAAGGTCACGATACTGAAGATCGCCCCAAAAATTGAAAGAATGAACCGGGTCACGTTACTGCCTTTATTACGCGGTGCCGCCTATATAGTGTCGCCCCGCCGTAGGGTCAAAACACAAGGCGTATTTTAGCCGTTTTGCGCCGCTGGGTCACTGTCCAATCAGCGATCTTTTAGCCAGATCGTCCGCGCGCCACTGCACCAGCCCCTGATGTATACCCTTTGTCATGGCCGCTCGCCATTCAGGGCTTTGCAGATTCTCCAGGTCTCTTGGGCTGGACAGGAATCCAAGCTCGACCAGTACCGAGGGGATATCAGCGGCCTTCAACACTGAAAATGATGCCTTTCGAATTGCGCGCCGGTTCATTGGACCGCCTTGCTGGGTCATGCCCTCGGCCAAAGCATGCGCCAGCGCATTTGTTCGCGGTTGCGTTTCCTGACGGGCCAGATCCAACAAAACATCAGCGACCTGGTCGTCCGCACCGCTCAGGTCGACACCCGAGATCAAATCGCCCCGGTCATGCCGCTCTGCCAGCTTGGAACTGGCAATGTCCGAGGCCTTGTCATCCAGCGTGTAAACCGTTGCCCCATGCGCCAAACCTTCGGATAATGCATCTGCGTGCAACGAGATAAACACATCGGCCCCGGCGCGATGGGCCATCGCAATGCGCCGTTCCAGCGAAACAAAATGGTCATCGGCGCGTGTCATGGATACTTCGAACCCGCCAGAGCGCAGCAAAAGCTCACGCAGTTCCCGCGCAAACAACAGCATCAGCGTTTTTTCGTCGGTCCCTCCGGCCTCGGCCCCGGGGTCGATACCACCGTGACCGGGGTCCAGCATTACGCGCAGTGATCTGTCCGCCCGGTCGGCAGGTGCCGCCGCAATCTGTGCCGGTTCCGGCAGGTCCCAATTGGCATCGTGTGGTGCGCCTGCATATTCAGAAAACTGCTCAGCACTAGTCTGCTTTAGCAGCATCGTTAGAAATGCGGCACCCGTGGCTTGGTTGATCTGCAACTCTGCCTGATCGACCTTCAACGGACCGCCAAGCTCCAACACCATGCGCGACCAGCCGGGAACATAGGTTCCAAACTGCGCCCCTTTGACCTGATCGGATTGCAAAAACGCGTCGCGATCAAGACCAGCCCAGTCCACTTCCCGAAAATCCAGCACCAGCCTGTAAGGATCTTCCAGGGTAAACAGGCGATAAGGAACACCCTGGCTCAGCCTCAGCTCCAACCGAACACCGCCAGCCTCGTCAGCTACGCGGCTGTTTTCGGCTTCGACACGCGCCAAGGCATTGAATTGCTGCGCTTGCGCAATTCCTGTCAGCGCCCATAGGAACGCGAGAAATAAGATAATCCTGCTCATAGCCTCAGCTTGGTCCGAGATCGTTTGTAAGACAGCCTACATCAGTCAGGCCAACTTGTGAACGCCCCTAACCTTCGGCGGGTTCAGCCGCGATAGCGCCCCGTTCGATCATGAACGAACGCAGCCTTTCCAGCCCCTCCTCGATATCATCGGTCGAACGCGCATAAGAGAATCGTAGGGTCGTATGACCGCGTACGGGATCGAAATCCAATCCCGGTGTTACGGCAACGCCTGCTTTTTCCAGAATTTCACTGGCGAACGCCCGACTATCCTCTGTCAGATCCGAGACATCGGCATACACGTAAAACGCCCCATCAGGCGGGGCGATGTTGGTAAACCCTGCCCTTGGTAACCCCGTCAGCATCAGTTGCCGGTTGGCACGATAGACGTCCAAATTGGCTTGCAGTTCGTCATCGCAGTCCATCGCCGCAAGGGCGGCGACCTGACTGGCATGCGGGGCGCATATGAACATGTTCTGGGCAATGCGTTCGACCACGCGAACCTGATCATCAGGCACGACCATCCAGCCAACGCGCCAGCCCGTCATAGAAAAATACTTGGAAAAAGAATTGATTACATAACATTCATCGGTCAGTTCCAACGCCGAAACCGCTTTGGCCTCGTATTCCAGCCCATGATAAATCTCGTCACTTATGAACGATGCCTCTTGCGAATGCGCCGCTTCGATCAGTGCGCTCATCGCCGCATGGTTCAACATCGTACCCGTCGGGTTGGCCGGGGACGCAACCATAAGCCCCTGCAAATCCAGCCCCGAAAAATCCGAAGGTACAGGTTGCAGCCGGTTTTCCGGCGCGGTTGGCAGATCGACAGGCACCAATCCCAGCGCCCGCAGTATCTGCCTGTACGAAGGATAGCCCGGCGCCCCAATGCCCACCCGATCGCCACTGTCGAACAACGCCGTAAACGCCAGCAAAAACCCGCCCGAGGAACCCGGCGTAACAACAACACGTTCGGGGTTCAGGTCCACGTCGTACCATTCACCATAAAGCCGTGCGATCCGTTGTCGCAGCGCCGGCAAACCCAATGCCACGGTGTATCCCAACGGCTCACGCTCCATCGCGCTGGCCAACGCCCTGACCGCCGCCTTGGGCGCACCGGTTCCGGGTTGACCAACCTCCATATGGATAATGTGTCGCCCGGCTTCTTCGGCTTTTCGGGCGGCCTCCATTACATCCATCACGATAAAGGGATCGACCCCGGATCGGGTTGAGTTTCTCATGCCCATCTCCCATGTTGCGACCATGGCTTTTGAACGCGTATCCCGGCTGGCGTCAATCCCGGCTCTTTGCCTTGCGCTGACCGCATGGGCGATGACGGCTGTTCAGGCCTGCGCTATCGGCCTGATACGCGATCCCGATATCGAACATGGCCTGCGCGAGCTGGCGTTCCCGATCCTGCGTTCTGCCGGTCTGAACACCAACCGCGTTCGGATCATGGTCGTCAGCGATATGACTTTCAACGCCTTCGTGATCGACTACAACACGATCTACCTGAATTCCGGCCTTATTCTGACGGTCGACAGCGCGGAAATGTTGCAAGCCGTCATCGCGCACGAGGCTGCCCACATAGCCAACGGCCACCTTGCGCGCCGAACCGCAAATCTTGAGGCGGCTCAGCGAAAAGCGATGCTGGGCAATGCCATCGCT
>JBPCWT010000015.1:0-3001 GCA_051009255.1 Ruegeria sp.
GCCCTGGACACGAACCCGACACCCGCGCCCGACGCGACAAGCTCGCGCACCGCTTCGCGTCCCTCTGCCACGATGGCTGGTTGCAGGATGACGGATTGTTTTTTTGCCTCAGCTTCTAGTTTCTGACGGGTTTTCGAACCCTGTTCTCGGAGGATCAGCGGCAGCCCCACCAGTTCGGGAAACGTTAAAGAGGACTTGTTTTCAGGCAGCAGACCATGTGCCGCAAACGCGACAATTTCGGTTTTTCCCATGTTTACGACGCTCATGTCGCGACCGGGAAACAGGCTGCCTGCAACCCCTATTTCGGCATTGTAGGCTCTAACCTCGTTTAGGATTTTGTCGGTGTTACCTGCCCTGAATGAAATGGTGATGTTCGGGTACTTGGCACGAAACGGTGCCAGCAGGCCCGTCAGGTGATGGGCGGAATCCGCGATGATCCGCAATTCGCCGTCGATGGCCGCGCCGGATTCAGTCAGGTAATCTTCAATCTGGGTTTCAATCTCGAAATACTGCTTTGTCAGGTGCAGCAGTTTCTCGCCCGCTGCGGTCAGGCGGACGCGCTTGTTTTCCCGATGGAACAACAACAGGTCGTGGTCTTGTTCCAGTTTTCTGACCTGCTCCGAGATTGCCGGCTGGGTCAGATACAACGCCTCTGCCGCGCGAGAAAAGCCGCCCAAAAGGGCGACGTGGTGAAAGGCCTTTAACTGACTGTGCCGCATAGGTTTCCAGTTACTTTCAATGTATAAGAAAAATTTATGATTTAATCGATTTTTGCAATTTCACATATACATCTGCTTACGGCAATGGTGGCGGTGAAATTTCGGGTCGGAGATTGGCCATGGCCACCGTTAAGCAAGAAATTGAACCGCCTAGACTAGGTGAGCCATACTTGCTGACACCCGGCCCATTGACGACATCGTTCCCTGTCAAACAGGCGATGCTGAAAGATTGGGGAAGCTGGGACGATGATTTTCGCGCGGTGACGCGGGAAATGCGCCAAAGGCTTGTGGCAATGCTGGGCAAGGGCGCAGGCGCGTTCGATTGCGTTCCCATGCAAGGCAGCGGGACATTTGCAGTCGAAGCTATGCTTGCGTCGTTCATTCCGCGTGATGGCAAGGCGCTGGTACTGGCGAACGGCGCGTATGGACAACGATCAGCCATGATATTGCAGTATCTTGGGCGGGATTATCGGGTTCTGGATAAGGGCGATTACCTGCCGCCACGGGGCGAAGAAGTTTCCAGGATATTGGCAGACGACCCGGCAATTTCGCATGTGGTTGCCGTACATTGTGAAACCTCATCCGGTATTCTGAACCCGATCGGGGAGATCTCGGACGCTACTTACGCCGCCGGGCGAAAACTGCTTGTGGATTCGATGTCGGCCTTCGGGGCAATCGGGTTGTCACCAGCCGATGTTCGTTTCGAAGCGATAGTGTCATCCGCCAACAAATGCATCGAGGGCGTGCCGGGATTCGGATTTGTCCTTGCCCGGACTTCGGAAATCGAGATGGCCAAGGGCAATTCGCATTCGTTGTCTTTGGATGTGCACGCGCAATGGGCCAACATGGAAAAAACCGGTCAATGGCGCTTTACCCCACCGACCCACGCCGTTGCGGCCTTTATGAAAGCGTTGGACGTGCACAAGGCCGAAGGCGGCGTTGCGGGCCGTGGTGCACGATACACAGGCAACCGGGACGTGCTGGTCGCGGGAATGCGGGGTCTGGGTTTTGAAACACTGCTGCAGGATCGATGGCTGAGCCCGATCATCGTCACATTCTTTTGTCCAGCGGACGAGAACTTTGTCTTTGATCGGTTCTATGACCTGATGAAAGAAAAGGGTTTCATTATTTATCCGGGCAAGCTGACGGTTGTAGACAGTTTTCGCATCGGCTGTATCGGGCAATTGAACGATCACGTCATGCGGCGGGTCGTGGATGCTGCTCGGGACTGTCTGTATGAAATGAGCGTCGTCAGCGCTGCACCGCCAGCCGAGGCACTTATTGAGCGCGCGAAACTTGCCGCTTGAACCATGAAGGATCAAAACACATGACCGTTGGAACCACCATTACGGCGAACGGACGCGACTATCCGGCCCCAAAGGTGCCCGCTATTGCCATCTGTCTGGACGGGTGTGAACCCGAATATCTGGATGTGGCGATTGCCAAAGGTCTGATGCCTACATTGCGGCGCATTCGGGATACCGGCACTGACCGGTTGGCGCACTCGGTTATCCCGTCGTTTACCAACCCCAACAACCTGTCCATTGCCACTGGTCGCCCGCCAAATGTTCACGGTATCTGCGGCAATTACCTGATTGATCCCGACAGCGGTGAAGAGGTGATGATGAACGACATGCGCTTTTTGCGCGCTCCGACGATTTTTTCGAAATACTACGAGGCTGGGTATCGCGTGGCGATGGTCACGGCCAAAGACAAGTTGCGTGCGCTTCTGGGTTCTGGATTGCAGTTCGACGATAACCGTGCGGTTGCGTTTTCGTCTGAACGGTCAGGCGAAACCTCCAAGGCCGAACACGGAATCGACAACGCCAGCGAATGGCTGGGTATGCCGGTGCCAGAGGTTTACTCGGCAGACCTCAGCGAGTTTGTTTTTGCCGCTGGCGTCAAGCTGCTGAAGGAATTCAAGCCAGACATCATGTACCTGTCCACAACCGACTATATCCAGCAAAAGTTTGCCCCCGAACAGCAGGACGCGTTGGATTTCTACGCGATGTTCGACAAATACCTGGCGCAGTTGGATGAACTGGGCGCAGCGATCGTTATCACCGCCGATCATGGCATGAAGCCCAAACACAGTGTCGATGGTACGCCCAACGTGATCTATGCGCAGGATCTTATGGATGACTGGCTGGGCAAGGATAAGGCCCGGGTTATACTGCCGATAACCGATCCTTACGTCGTACATCACGGCGCGCTGGGTGCATTTGCCACGGCTTATCTGCCGAAAGATGCGGACAAGTCAGACATCATGACCCGGCTTGACA
>JBPCWT010000016.1:0-9049 GCA_051009255.1 Ruegeria sp.
GTGCAGGCGCGGTCACATCGCAAGCTGCAAAAAGAAGTACCAGCAACAAGGCAATCCGACGCATTATCAGCCCTTTCAACACTACCAACGAAGCAAAACAATAGCCCGACCTTGGGCGTTCGGCCACTCTTCGATTGCACTGTAACGGGTTGCAATGCGCCTTTCTGCCCGGCAGTGTAACTTTATGTTTTCAATTGAGCATGAATTCGACTCGACTGTAATTACCCTAGTGGACGAAGGCACCACACCTTTGCAGGACGATGTCATTATCAACAGCTTTGCCGAATGCGTCACGGTCGAGCAATTGGACCCGCGTACCGATCAGATTCAAAAGATCACCCTGTCTTTGGAACAATTGCGCGATCTGGCAGCGGCACTGGACCTGCCCGAAGGCGTTTATCAGGTTCGTGAAACGCCGCAGGATTCATAAGTACTATTTAACACCGAGCCGGTGTATCTGATGACATCGCAACTGCAATTCAGCTTTTGCACTTGTGCAACGTCAATCATTTTTGCCCTTGAAACGCGTTTGAACCTGACAGAGATACAAAGGGCTTATGTAAACGGACTTCACATATGTCTCTTAAAAACACTGCCGCGCTGGAATTTCTGTTGTCGCGCCGGTCTCGCCCCGCCAAGACACTGGTTGCACCTGCCCCGACACGCGAGGAATTGTTGCCTTTGCTGACAGCAGCTGCACGCAGCCCGGACCACGGCAAGCTGGAGCCATGGCGATTTGTTGTGCTGGAACAAGGCGCAATGCCGCGTCTTGCCCAACTTGTAGAACAGCGCGGGAAAGAGCTTGAAAAAAGTGGCGAAGATATTGCCAAGGCGCGTACTCAGTTCGATATGGGGCTACTGGCAGTTGCTGTAATCGAGGTGCAAAAACAGTCTGAAAAAGTCCCGGCAATTGAACAGACATACTCGACAGGCGCAGTTTGCCTGGCGTTGTTAAATGCGGCATTGGCGGCGGGATGGGGGGCGAACTGGTTAACCGGCTGGCCATCCCATGACCAAGAATTCTGTAAACTTGGCCTTGGTCTGGCGGAAAATGAACGACTGGCCGGGTTCATTCACATTGCGACAGAGGGGTCCGTTCCACCGGAACGACGACGCCCGGATGTTCACCAAATGACGGAATGGGTATCCAAATGATCATAATCAACTCGTTCCTGATGGCCCTTGGGCAGATCGGCGACGCACGTTTTCGCAAGGTTTTGTTACTTGGCGTTGGGCTGACATTTGTTCTGCTGATCGCGGCCTATGCCGGTTTCCTGTGGCTCATCAACGCACTGGTTGGCGAACAGGTCACACTGCCAATTCTTGGTGAGGTGACTTGGATAAGCGACCTGCTCAGCGTGTCGTCGTTCTTGTTGATGATCGTCTTGTCAGTGTTCCTGATGGTGCCAGTCGCGTCAGCCATTACGTCGATGTTTCTGGACGAAGTGGCCCAGGCGGTCGAAGACAAGCACTATCCCAACCTGCCATCGGTTCCGCACATTCCAATTGCCGAAGCACTTCGCGATACGCTTAGTTTTCTTGGCGTGCTGGTGGTGGCGAACCTGTTGGCACTGATCCTGTATGTGATATTTTCCCCGCTGGCGCCGATTATCTTTTGGGCCATGAACGGGTTCTTGCTTGGCCGCGAATACTTTACACTGGCAGCCATGCGCAGGCTGGGCCGCGAAGGTGCACGCCAGTTACGCTCGAAACATTCTGCGACAATCTGGATTGCAGGAATCCTGATGGCAGTACCGCTGTCAATTCCGCTGGTGAATCTGCTGATTCCGATCCTGGGGGCGGCGACATTCACGCATATTTATCATGGGTTGGCAGACAGCCGCCAATAACGGGGTTGGTTCAGGTCAATTCGGCTCAGACAGGTGGTCTGCCCAATCGAAATCGTGAACCGTAATAAAGCCGGTGATGATGATGCCTGCGATTACAGCCCATAAAACAAACGTGACGCCTGTGGTAATCCATACCTTTTTCTTCAGGTGGTGTTCTTCTGGCGCACCGGCATGAGTGCCCGGTACGATTTCACCAACATCACCCTGAGTTTTTACGCGAATAGGCAGAATCACAAGGAACGTCATGAACCATATGACAGCAAACAGAACGGCGCCTGCGGTAATCGTCATTCCTGAACCTCCAAGTTAACGGTCATACCTGTTCCAATTCGACAAGGCACCCGTTGAAATCTTTGGGGTGCAGGAACAAAACCGGTTTGCCGTGCGCACCGATTTTTGGCTCTCCGGAACCCAGCACACGCGCCCCGGTTTCCTGCAAGTGATCGCGTGCCGCAATGATATCCTCAACTTCGTAACAGACGTGATGAATGCCGCCTGAAGGGTTTTTATCAAGAAACCTCTGGATCGGACTGTTTTCGCCCAAGGGGTACAACAGTTCGATCTTTGTGTTTGGCAGTTCAATGAAGACCACAGTAACGCCGTGATCCGGCTCATCCTGTGGTGCGCCGACCTTTGCGCCCAGCGCAGTGCGGTATTGCTCGGACGCTGCTTCAAGATCGGGAACAGCGATAGCGACATGGTTCAACCGGCCAATCATGACAGCCTCCTACAGCCCTTGTTTTGGCGGTTATGGGGGCTGCCTCGGCAAAGGGCAAGTGCGCCAAATTGCGCATTAACCCTGTATTAGCCGGATGTTCCTAGCGTGAAGCATCTGCTGAAAGGAAGTACTGCCATGGACGATTCGGGTCTCTTTGCCACCTCGGCCCCAAATCCCAGCGCCTCGCGGCCATTGCTGGGGCAAACCATTCTTGTGGTCGAAGACAGCCGATATGCCTGCGATGCAATGCGGCTGATGTGCCTGCACAGCGGTGCCCGGATCAGGCGTGCCGATTGCCTGAAATCCGCAAGACGCCATTTACAGATCTATCGCCCGTCGGTGATCGTGGTCGATATGGGGCTACCGGACGGAAATGGCGCTGACCTGATCGAAGAACTGGCCGGTTCCACGCCAAGGATCGCGGCCATTCTGGGAACCTCGGGCGACGAATGCGCAGAACATATCGCCTTGGCGGCTGGTGCGGATGGTTTCTTGGCAAAGCCGCTGACTTCGGTGGCTTACTTTCAGCAATCCATTCTTGAACTTCTTCCTGGGGACAGCTGGCCCACGCCCCCCTACGCCCTGCAGGAAGAATACATCAGGCCTGATCCGCTGGCATATCAGGACGACATCGCCCACATCGCAGATGTTTTGGCTGATCCACGCGAAGATCGTACCCTGGATTACGCAGCTCAGTTTCTGCGAAGCGTCGCGCGTGATGCCGAAGATTACGTATTGGCGGACGCGGCCCAAAACCTCGCGACGTCACGGGCACAAGGCGGCCCGGCAAAGGTTCAGGCCGCGCGATTGGCTGGCCTTGTCCAGCACCGACTGGAAAGGCGCGAGGCTATTTGAATTGGTCACCGCGTATTTCATAACCGCATGCGGCCTGTACCTGTGGCTGTACCGCAAGGCCAGAACCACGGCCCGGACGATTAGGTCGAACAGGCGCGGAGTTGATGAATTCCTGAACTGACAAGAAACTCGTGATAACGCCGTCGCAAGTAAGAGGGCGGCGCTGTCCCTATTACTCTTGCGGAATGACCCGCAATCCCAGTTCCATCAACTGATCGGATGTCGGATCGGACGGCGCATCCATCATCAAGTCTTCGGCGCGCTGGTTCATTGGGAACATGATGACTTCGCGGATGTTCATTGTGTCCGCCAGCAGCATCACGATCCGATCAATCCCGGCGGCACAACCGCCATGTGGCGGGGCACCAAATTGAAACGCGTTGACCATACCACCAAACCGCTTGCGAACTTCGTCCTCGCCATATCCCGCGATTTCAAACGCCTTGAACATGATCTCGGGTTTGTGGTTTCTGATTGCCCCCGACACCAGCTCATAACCGTTGCAAGCCAGATCATATTGATAACCCAAAACCTGCAGCGGATCGCCCTGTAATGCGTCCATGCCGCCCTGAGGCATCGAAAACGGGTTGTGTTCAAAGTCGATTTTGCCGGTTTCATCATCTTTTTCATAGATCGGGAAATCCACGATCCATGCAAAGGCAAAGCGGTCTTTGTCGGTCAGCCCCAGCTCTTCGCCAATCACGTCGCGGGCATTGCCAGCTACTTTTTCGAATGCCTTGGGCTTGCCACCAAGGAAAAACGCCGCGTCGCCCTTGCCAAGACCCAATTGCAGGCGGATCGCTTCGGTTCGTTCAGGGCCGATATTTTTGGCCAGCGGACCGGCTGCTTCCATTCCATTCTCGCCATCACGCCAAAAGATATACCCCATGCCCGGCAAACCTTCTTTCTGGGCAAAGGCGTTCATGCGATCGCAGAATTTGCGGCTGCCGCCAGTGGGCGCGGGGATCGCACGGATTTCGGTCCCCTCCTGCTCCAGAAGCTTGGCAAATATAGCAAAGCCCGATCCGCGGAAATGGTCAGAACAGTCTTGCATTTTGATGGGATTGCGCAGGTCAGGCTTATCCGAGCCATACCACAGCGCCGCGTCCTTGTACGAAATCTGCGGCCAGACCTTGTCGACCGTTCGGCCTCCGCCGAATTCTTCGAAAACACCCTGCAGAACCGGCTGGATCGTGTCGAACACATCTTGCTGGTTCACAAAACTCATTTCCAGATCCAGTTGATAGAAATCGGTGGGCGACCGGTCAGCACGCGGATCTTCATCACGGAAACAGGGCGCAATCTGGAAATACTTGTCAAACCCCGAAACCATTATCAGCTGCTTGAACTGTTGCGGGGCTTGCGGCAAGGCATAGAATTTACCCGGATGCAGGCGAGAAGGCACCAAAAAGTCACGCGCGCCTTCGGGTGAGGACGCTGTGATAATCGGCGTTTGGTACTCGCGGAAACCCTTGTCCCACATACGGCGGCGCATCGAGGCAACGACGTCCGAACGAAGTGTCATGTTGTTCTGCATGGCTTCGCGCCGCAGGTCCAGATAACGATAACGCAGGCGCGTTTCTTCCGGATACTCCTGATCCCCGAATACGATCAGTGGCAATTCCTCGGCACTGCCCAGAACTTCGAGGTCACGCACGTAAACTTCGATCTCGCCGGTCGGCAGCTTGGGATTCACCAGCTCTGGATCGCGCGCCTTTACGGTTCCGTCAATGCGGATACACCACTCGGACCGTACCTTTTCCAGCTCGGCAAACGCGGCGCTGTCCCTGTCGCACAGAACCTGAGTAACCCCGTAATGGTCCCTGAGATCGATGAACAAAACGCCGCCGTGATCACGCACCCGGTGGACCCAGCCCGACAGGCGGATGGTTTCACCAACATTGGCGGCAGTCAGATCAGCGCAGGTATGGCTGCGATAGGCGTGCATAGGTCATATCCCTTCGGGCGGAGAATTCGTCGCGCCGATACACCGCGAAGCGAACAGGAAGTCAAGGCAAGTCGCGCCTTCAAAACGGCCTTTGCACGTTGCCGGAGTAGAAATATACGCCCAAACCCACCGCGAAAATGATGTTACCGGCGATCGCGTGCAGCAGAACCGCGTAAAAGAACGAACCACGCCGGTGATAAGCCCATGAAAACAACAGCCCCCCGACAAAGGTCATCGCCGTTACGATCCAGCTCCATTACATAAGGTGTGCAAACGAAAACACTGCGGCATTCAGCAGGTACGACGCACGCCCATTCGGCAAGATTGCATGATATCGCCGATAGTAAAGCGCCCGGAACAACAATTCTTGCGGCAGGGCCGAAGCAAGCGGGTATCCTATCCAGATTACAGCCAGAAACTCAGGTCGGTTCAGCAATAGAAAAAACGCCGCATCCGGTCGCAAGACCTGAACAAGCAGGGTGCAGAACGACGCCATGAGGACAAAAAACATACCCAGTTCGCGCCATGCCCAGTTTCCCCAGGAATAGCGCAGCTCTGCCCATGTAAATCCGGGCGTCCAATTCAACAGGACAATTCCCAACGCCGTAAAAGCGAACAAAGCCGGAAACATCCAGTTTGGAGGAAAAAGAACGGCAATCAGAATTGGTGCCGCGAAATAGAACAAACCAAATTCCAACCTCAGCCGAATGTGCTGTGGCGGCGTGTCGGATATAGCCGGTTCTCTGTTCACCTCGTCACCAACTCCGTTTCGGGCCAGATCGCGCAATGAATTGCCTGGATTGACCGATTGAGCAATACTCAGGCCGGTCAAAATTTAATTGTGTTCAATCAGCCGCAAGGCAATAGCTAAAAATCAACCTCAGCCTCAGATCAATCCGTGCGATCACAACAAGGATCGCTGCCCGCCATTTTGCCATACTTCGCGCAACCGAGAGTTCATGTTCATGCAAAAGGTACGAAGGCGGCAATTTTGCCCATGCCTCCGATCCCCCTTGCACCTTTTCGCCCGGTCCCTATAACGCAGGACAATTTGGGCGCTTGGGCGGCGCCCTCGACTCGCGACATCATAGGGAATTGGGCCATGCCGAAGAGAACCGACATCCAGTCGATCATGATCATTGGAGCGGGGCCGATTGTTATCGGGCAAGCGTGCGAGTTCGACTACTCCGGTGCCCAGGCCTGCAAGGCGCTGCGCGAAGAAGGATACCGGGTCATTCTGGTCAACTCGAACCCGGCCACAATCATGACTGACCCCGGTTTGGCCGATGCAACTTATATCGAGCCGATCACGCCCGAAGTAGTTGCAAAGATCATCGAAAAAGAACGCCCCGACGCCTTGCTGCCGACGATGGGCGGACAAACCGGTCTGAACACCTCGCTCGCGCTGGAAGAAATGGGGGTTCTAGAAAAATTTGGTGTCGAAATGATCGGGGCTAAGCGGGATGCCATCGAAATGGCCGAAGACCGCAAACTGTTCCGCGAAGCGATGGACCGCCTGGGACTGGAAAACCCAAAGGCAACCATCGTGACAGCACCCCGCAAGGATAACGGCAACGCTGATCTGGATGCGGGAGTTCAGATTGCACTGGACGAGCTGGAAAACATTGGCCTGCCCGCCATTATCCGCCCGGCTTTTACTTTGGGTGGAACCGGTGGTGGCGTGGCTTACAACCGCAGAGATTACATTCACTTTTGCCGTTCCGGCATGGACGCGTCGCCGGTTAATCAAATCCTGGTCGATGAAAGCCTGTTGGGTTGGAAAGAATTCGAGATGGAGGTGGTACGCGACACCGCCGATAACGCCATCATTGTATGTTCCATTGAAAACGTGGATCCGATGGGAGTGCATACGGGTGACTCGATCACCGTGGCCCCCGCATTGACGCTGACCGACAAAGAATACCAGATCATGCGAAACGGTTCGATCGCCGTTCTGCGCGAGATTGGCGTGGAAACCGGTGGTTCCAACGTTCAGTGGGCGATTAACCCCGATGATGGCCGCATGGTCGTGATCGAAATGAACCCCCGCGTATCACGCTCGTCTGCGTTGGCGTCCAAGGCAACTGGTTTCCCGATCGCCAAAATCGCGGCCAAGCTGGCCGTTGGATATACGTTGGACGAGTTGGACAACGACATAACCAAAGTGACGCCTGCCAGCTTTGAGCCGACCATCGACTATGTAGTCACCAAGATCCCCAAGTTTGCGTTCGAGAAGTTTCCAGGATCCGAGCCCTATCTGACTACCGCGATGAAATCGGTGGGCGAGGCAATGTCCATCGGTCGCACGATCCACGAATCAATGCAAAAGGCGCTGGCCTCGATGGAGTCGGGCCTGACCGGTTTTGACGAAGTGGAAATTCCCGGCCTGAGTGTGGGCGTGTGGGACACAGTTGACGACAAGGCCGCCGTGATCAAGGCCATCAGCAAACAAACCCCGGACCGGCTTCGGGCGATCGCGCAAGCAATGCGGCACGGGCTGTCGGATGATGAGATTTTTTCTGTCACTAAGTTTGACCCATGGTTCCTTGCCCGCATCCGTGAAATTATCGAAGCTGAAAGAGCGCTGCGAAATGACGGCCTGCCAACAAGCGAAGAAGGCTTGCGCAAGCTCAAGATGCTGGGCTTTACGGACGCACGTCTTGGAAATCTGACGAATTGCAGTGAAAAAACCGTACGCCGCGCCCGACATAGTCTGGGTGTTACTGCGGTATTCAAGCGAATTGACACCTGCGCTGCGGAATTCGAGGCGCAGACCCCGTACATGTATTCTACCTATGAGGCCCCAATGATGGGCGAGGTTGAATGCGAAGCACGACCGTCGGACCGCAAGAAGGTCGTTATTCTGGGCGGTGGCCCCAACCGGATTGGTCAAGGGATCGAGTTCGACTATTGCTGCTGTCACGCTTGTTTCGCGCTGACCGAGGCCGGGTACGAGACAATTATGGTCAACTGCAACCCGGAAACGGTCAGCACTGACTATGACACATCGGATCGGCTGTACTTTGAACCGCTGACTTTCGAGCACGTGATGGAAATCCTGACGAAAGAACAGGAAAACGGAACCCTGCACGGTGTTATCGTTCAGTTCGGGGGCCAAACTCCGCTAAAGCTTGCAAACGCGCTCGAAGCTGAAGGAATTCCAATCCTCGGCACCACGCCGGACGCCATTGACCTAGCTGAAGACCGCGAGCGGTTTCAGGCGCTGGTCACTGAATTGGGATTGAAACAGCCCAGAAATGGCATCGCGTCGACAGGTGCGCAAGCATTGGAAATAGCCGACGAGATCGGGTTTCCGCTGGTCATCCGCCCGTCTTACGTTCTTGGAGGTCGGGCGATGGAAATCGTCCGCGATATGGATCAGCTCAAACGCTATATCAACGAGGCCGTGGTGGTTTCCGGCGACAGCCCTGTTCTGCTGGACAGTTACCTTTCTGGCGCGGTCGAACTGGATGTTGACGCACTTTGCGACGGTACAGATGTTCATGTCGCCGGTATCATGCAGCATATCGAAGAGGCCGGTGTTCACTCTGGTGACTCGGCGTGTTCACTGCCCCCTTATTCACTGTCCAAGGAAATTATCGGCCAGATCAAGGATCAGGCGTTCAAACTGGCCAAGGCGCTGAATGTTGTTGGTTTGATGAATGTTCAGTTCGCCAT
>JBPCWT010000017.1:0-7852 GCA_051009255.1 Ruegeria sp.
GCCGCAGTGCAGGCGCAGGTTCACTGTTCAGCAGAATTGAAAAGTTCGCCGACCCCGTGACAGAAGGCGCAGCAAGCATCAGCGCAACTGCCAGCGCCAGTGGCGAGAGCGGAACCTGCAGCATCCACAGGCCGGCCAAAAATACCAGCGGCAACGCCAGTTGCAGGGTCAGAGCGGTACTCGTAGTCCGCCCAAGGTCCCTAAGGTTGCCAACGGTTTCTTGCGGTCCAATCCGGAATGCTGTCAGAAACAGCAGCAGCGCTACAAGTTCCGGAATCCAGTGTCGAAGGATCGTAGCCAGATCCGGAAGCACAACGCCCGCCGCAAGCCCTGCGATCAGGCCAAGCTTTCCGTGACGGGCAATGTATATGAGGGCAGAGAGAACCATATTTCCCGGATTTCTTCAGCGGGATGTGCAGGCCCGAACCGGGCTTGCACATTGTTGAATATTTGACGGCTAGCCGCCGCCGGGTGCTTGTCGGATGTTCTCGGGCAGCCATGTGGCGATTTCCGGGAAGGCGATCAGGACAAAGACCATCAGCACCATAATCAGGAACATCGGGAATGCGGCGCGGGCGATAAAGCCCATTTCGTGATTTGTCATGCCCTGCAAAACAAACAAGTTGAACCCGATTGGCGGCGTGATCTGTGCCATTTCAACAACCACGACAATGAAGATACCGAACCAGATCAGGTCGATACCGGCCTGCCGCACCATGGGTTCGACCACGGCCATGGTCAGAACAACCGACGATATGCCGTCAAGGAACATGCCGAGTATGATATAGAAAACCAACAACACCATCAGCAGCTGAAACCGGCTGAGTTCCAATTGAGCGATCAAATCCGCCAGCCCTCTTGGCAACCCGGTGAAACCCATGGAAAGCGACAGGAATGCAGCCCCCGCAAGGATCAGCGCGATCATGGCGCTTGTGCGCGTTGCGCCCATCAAGCTTTCGGTAAAGGTCTGCCAGGACAAAGACCCTTGGGATGCTGCCAGGATCAGCCCCCCGATGACGCCAAAAGCGGCTGCCTCGGTCGCCGTGGCATAGCCCAGGTACATCGACCCGATGACGACAAGTATCAGGCAGATAACCGGCAACAGGAAACGAGAGTTTGCCAACCTCTGCCCCATGGTCAGTGGTGGTTCCTGTGCAGGATTCCACTGTTTGGAAACGCGCGAGGTAATCGCCACATAGGCCATGAACATCGCTGCCAGAACCAGACCGGGCAGAATACCGGCAAAGAACAGCTTTGAAATCGACTCGTTGATTGTCACCCCATAAACAATAAGCGTCAGCGACGGTGGGATCATCAGGCCCAGCGTTGCGGCCCCTGCAAGCGTTCCGATGATCATCGGTTCGGGGTATTCACGTTTACGCAGTTCAGGGATCGACATTTTGCCGACCGTGGTCAGCGTAGCAGCCGAAGATCCGGATACGGCGGCAAACACAGTACAACCAACGATGTTTGTATGAACCAACCCACCGGGAAGCCCTGCCATCCACGGTGCCAGACCCTTGAACATATCCTCGGATAATCGTGTTCGATAAAGGATTTCACCCATCCAGATGAACAGGGGCAGGGCCGTCAAGGTCCACGAAGAAGACGAGGTCCAGATTGTTGTCAGCATGACGTCACCGACCGGGCGGCTGGTAAACAGCTCCATCCCAACCCAGGCGACGCCCATCAACGCCAGACCGATCCAGACGCCGCTACCCAGAAGTAGGAAAAGGACGAAGAGAAACAGGATGATGATCGATAAATCTTCCATGACTTACTCTCCGAAACTTTGATCGACCAGATCGCGCTTGATCCGGTGGTCGCCATTGATAATCAGACTGATCAGGTGATCCGTCAGAGCGATGGCAAAAATGACAGCGCCAATCAGCATCACGGATTGGGGTATCCATAACGCGGTGCGATCCTGCCCCTGGCTGATGTCGTTGAATTTCCACGACCAATACACAAACTTTATGCAGTACCGGACAAAGAACCACGCAATTGCAGCGCCGATTGCAAAGCACCATATATTGATAATGCGCTGGGTCTTTGGCCCAACGGCGTTCAGCAGGATTGAAACACGGATATGTGCGCCGCGGTTCAATGCGTTTGCGAACGCCAGAAAGGATGCGGCGGCCATGGCATAGCCAGCATAATCAGGCGCGCCGGGAAAGACTTCGCCGGTCCAGCGAGCCACCATTTGAACCACGATCAAAGCAAGGATTGCGATCAGGCAAAGTGCAGCCATTATGCCGGAGCCAAGGTACAGATAATCAAGGGCGGAGCGGAGCCGCTGGGCCATAGTCATGATGCCCCCCAGTTTGTTCTAATTGGAAAAAGGGGCGGGATCAGTGCCCGCCCCTGTCCGAGGTTACTCAGACTTTGATGCCTTGAAGGCTTCGACGATGGACGCGCCGTCGTCACCGGCTGCTTCGAGCCACTCGGCGGTCATGGTTTCGCCAATCTGCTGCAATTCACCCTTCATCTGGTCGCTTGCTTTGGCAACGGTCATGCCGCCATCGCTGAGACCTTTTAGGGTAAAGTCGGTGTACTGAATGGCGCGCCATGTGCCGGCATATTCCGCCAACCCGGCGCAAGCCTGAACAATGGCCTTGTTGCCGTCAGATACACCGGACCAAACTTCAGAGTTCACCATGATATAGTTGCGTGGCAACCAGGCATCGACCTCGTAGAAGTAGTTGAGGCTTTCCCAAACCTTGCGGTCATAACCCGTGGCACCTGAACTGACCATCGAATCCGCTACGCCCGTGGCAAAGGCCTGGCTGATTTCAGCAGCCTCGATTGTAACCGGCAGCATGCCGGTCAGTTCCGCCAGTCGTGCCGTCGCATTGTTGTAGGAGCGGAACTTGATGCCCTTCATGTCAGCGACCGATTTTACCTCGTCACGGAAATACAATCCCTGAGGCGGCCATGGCACAGAGTAAAGCAATGTCAGATTTTGGTCGGCCAGAACCTTTTCCAATGTCGGCTTTGCCGCGTCCCACAGTTTGGCCGCGTCATCGAATGAGGTGGCAAGGAACGGAACCGAGTCCACGCCAAAAATGGCGTCTTCGTTCTGGTGACCGGACAGCAAACGCTCGCCAATCGGTACTTGCCCGGTTTGAATTGCGCGTTTGATTTGCGCACCCGGGAACAGCGAACCCGACGGATGAGTAACGATCTCGATCTCGCCTTGTGTGCCAGTCGTCACGCAATTTGCAAATTCCGCGCCTGTTACCGAGTGAAAGTTGGAGCCCGAATAGGCCATCGGCATGTCCCACTTTTCGGCAAATGCGGGCACCGCTGTTGCGGCCGTTAATGCCGTAGCAGTCATCAGTTGTGCGAATTTTTTCATCGTTATCTCCCTGTTTGGTCGTTTCAATTTGCCTGATCTTTATCGCCCGGCCTTCGTGTACCGTGCCGGTGAATAGACGCTCAGGTCAACATTTGGCTGTCGACCAGAGATAAGTTGCGCCAAAAGGCGTCCTGTTTTCGGGCCGCCGGTAAGACCGACATGGTGATGTCCAAACCCGGTAAATGCCCCCTTGATATGTGGCAGTTCACCGATCACGGGAATTGAATCCGCCGGGGCAGGGCGGTGACCCATCCATTCGGTAACGTCCGACGCCTTGAGGTTAGGAAAGACCGCCTTGGCGCTTTGACGAAGCAGCTCAACCGGCGCCTCTGAGGCTTCGGCATCCAATCCGCCAAATTCAACCACCCCGGCCAGTCGCAACCGCCCGTCCATTGGGGTGGCAACGAATTTCCGTTCGGCGATCATCACAGGGGACTTTGGCATTATCGACGGATCCCAGAATTCCAGATGATAACCACGCTCTGATTCCAACGGGATGTTCAGGCCCAATTTTGTTGCCAATGGTCCCGACCAGACGCCTGTTGCTATGACAGCCGCGTCACACGGGATATTTTGGCCACCCGCGCGCACGGCGGTTACCTTGCCGTTTTCGTGAACGATGTCTTCGGCATCCAGACGGATTAGTTGTCCACCATTTGCCTGAAAGTGACCCGCAAGGTCCTTTACATATTGACCGGGGTCCGTGATCCGCCCGTGGTCTCTTAGCCGTGCCGCAAAGCTCAGGTTCGGTGCAAAAACAGAGTCGTAGTCGCGAAATTGCTGCCCTTCCAATTCGTCCCAATTGAACCCATGCTGACGCCGTAGGCCCCAGCCGTAAGCGTCGCCTTCAAAGTGATTTCTGTCATTGTAGATAAACAGGTAGTCCGAAGGTACGATCCATTTTTCAGCGCCGGTTCCCTCGGCCAAGGCCAGGTGGTCTTGCAGGCTGTCGCCAATGATGGGCGCAAGCGCTGCCGCAATACGGCTCGTCTCGCTTGCTTTTGCGTGGCCAAGATATTTCACCAACCACGGTGCCAGTTTCGGCAGATAACCCCATCTCAGAAACAGCGGCTGGTTCGGCGAGAACAGCATTTTGGGCGCTTTTTTCAGCAGCCCGGGTGCCGTGACCGGCACAATCGAACATGAGGCCAGAATACCGCCATTTCCATAAGACGTGCCTTCGGCGGGTCCCTTTCGATCGATCAGGATAACATTATGGCCGTCACGCTGAAGCCAGATTGCGGTTGATACACCGACAATTCCCGCACCGATTATGGCGATAGTTTTGGTGTGGTCAGCCATGACAGTATTCGGCCCCGATTTTTCGCACAAACGGCGATTCGATTTTTACAAGGATGGCACACATCGACAAAACGTCAACAAATTGTTGACATAGTATTCTTGTTTGATACGATTTCGGCATGTCAAATCCCACCCTTGGACCCGTGGTCTCTTCGGCTCATCTTGCAGAGGGGAGTTTCCCGGAAGTTTCCGAATTCGAGTTTGGCCTGATCATCGCAGGTCACGCATTCGCACGATGGACGATCCGCGCGATAGATGCCGCTGGCTATCACGGGCTGTCTTCGCTGGACGTATTGGTGTTGCACACTGTTCGACACCGAGGCAGACCCAAAAAACTGGCCGATATATGCCTTGTGCTGAATGTCGAGGATACACACACCGTCAATTACGCGATCAAGAAACTTGTAAAAGTTGGCTTGGTGGCCGAAGGCAGGCAAGGCAAGGAAAAGACGGCTGAGGCAACCGCGAAAGGCATCGAGGCGTGTACGCGCTACCGTGAAATACGCGAAACCCTGTTGCTGGATGCGATGCAAGAGATCGGGATTGAGCCCGAGCAGCTGGGCCGTGTGTCCAGTTTGTTGCGACTGATGTCCGGCCAGTATGATCAGGCCGCACGCGCCGCGACCGCATTCTGAAACACGACTTGTCACTGCGACCTCCGAACCGAAAAGTGATCGAGTTTATCTGTGTCGGGCAAAACGCCAAGACCCGGACCATCGGGGACAATTACGTGACCGCCGCGAATCTGGAACGGTGTTTCCAGAATGTCGTCCTTGAGGAAATACTTGGCCTGATAGAACTCGCAGCCCAACGTGATCTCTGGTGTTGCGGCAATCATGTGAGTTCCGGCCAAATGTGCCAAGCCAGCCTCGAACATATCACCACCATAAGCCATCAAGCCACTTGCGCTGGCCATTCGGGCGACAGTCTGAGAGCGGGTGAGGCCGCCGGACTTCATTATCTTAACCGATACGCCATCGCAGATACCCTCGCGCGCGGCGCGAACCATGTCTTCGGGCCCGAACACGCTTTCATCCGCCAGCAGCGGCACATCTATCATGTCGCGCAACCGGGCCATCAGATCAAAGTGGTGGTGCCGGACAGGTTGCTCGATGAAATCTGGTGAAAACCGCGCCACGTCCAGAACTTGTGGAGCCGCCTCTTCGATCTCAAGCCCCTGATTGTAATCCACTCTGACCCGAAATTCGGGGAAGTCCTGCGCGATGCGCTCTAGTCGCATAATGTCAAACGCATGGTCCTTGAAACCCGTTTTAAGTTTTATCAGTCCGACCTTGTCACCTCGCAGCCTTTCCAGCAGCGCGACATCCGCGTCGAAATCGGGATTTGCAATCGAGCAGCTTAGCGGAATTGTGTCACGGCACTTGCCACCCAAAAGCGCCCAAACAGGTTGGTTGGTGATGCGTCCAGCCAAATCCAGCAGAGCGGTCTCCAATGCGGCCTTGGCTTCGGTACAATGGGCCACCGCCCGGGATGCATCTGACATGATTGCGGAGCGATCGCCAACGCGTCGACCGATGACAAGGGGGCGAATATATCGCTCTAGGGCGGCAAAACTCGCCTCGGGCGTTCCGGTGAAAACGGACCATGAGGATGCTTCGCCAAACCCTACGCTGCCACCCTCGGCAGTCAGTTTCAGAATGACGACTTCGCAGGCGCCTTCGACCCGGCCAATTCCGTGGTCTCGCGCGGATGTAACAGGCAATGACAGATGCCACAGTTCATAACCCGTGATGGTCTGAAGTAGATCCACACTATCCCTCCCAAGCTACAGGCAGTGTGGGCGTTAATATTTATCATTTCCAATATAAATTCCTGGCGAGTTTATAACAAAATATGATATAGTATCTTTTATGGCTTCTTACTTCAGGCACTATCAGGCGTTCCACGCCATTATTGAAACCGGCACCGTGACCCGCGCGGCCGAACATCTGGGTGTATCGCAGCCTGCGATATCCAATTTGCTCGGCCAGTTAGAGCGTCACACAAGACTTAAGCTTTTTGAGCGGAATCGGGGCCGGTTGTTGCCCACGCCAGAGGCCATGGTTCTTTATGAAGAAATGGATACAGTGGTGCGGGGCCTCGATCACGTTAATCAGGCCGTGTTTGATTTGCAGAACCAAAAAGCCGGCCAGCTGCAAGTTGCAACCAATCACGCAATGGCGTTTGGGTTTATGCCAAACGAGATTGCAAAGTTTGCCGCGGACAAGCCGAACCTGACGATCGCGTTTCAGTCCCAGTACTCCGCAAAGATACAAGAATGGGTCCTCGCAGGGTTGTTCGAAATCGGTATATGCGAACCGCCGGTACGCCACGATGGTCTGACGCAGATGCCGTTCTTTTATGAAATCATGTGCGCGGTGCCTGCAGACAGCCCGCTGACCCGGCATGAGGTGTTGACACCCACGCTACTGGACGAGGTTCCGTTAATTGTGATGGGCGGCGATCATATGGTTAACCGGCGCGCAAGAGAAGCGTTCCACCGTGACGGGGCCAATATGCGGGTTCGATGCCACACTGATTTGTTTCGGAATGCGCTGAATCTTGTAAAGCAGGGGTTAGGTGTGACTCTGGTTGATCCGTTTACGCTTTCTAACGATGACCGGCAGGGATATGTCCTGCGAAAATTCCGGCCGCGGATACTGCTGGATATTGTTATCGTCACCGCGCGGGGCCGTCCGATTTCAGCCATCGGAAACCAGTTCTTTGAACAGATTTCGCAAAGCATGTCTCTCATCGCGGTGAACCACGCAGAACGGACGAAGTAATTCGCGGTACGAAACTTGATTTCTGCATAATAATCTTTGCGGCGACTCAAAGGCTATTGTGGTCAGTGCTTAGTAAGCATCAATATGTAGTGCAGCCTGTCATGGCATATCGGCTAGTACATACAGCAATGGCTTAGTATGTCGGTAAATTAGGGTAAAACTCTATGATGTTAGCGTGCTTACCTAATTGATATTAAGCCGATAAATGCTGTTTTTCAAAAAAAATACACATTAGGTGATTTTGTGCTTGCGGTCCTATGCAGGAATGCCTAGAACCCCCTTCACCGGCGGCACGGAAGTGCTGCGGACGCATCGGAGAGACGGTGGGACGGGCTGGAGAGACGGCTGGCATCATAGGAATATGCGGGGCTTTATCGCTGATTGGTTGGCGGTATGGTTTTGTTTT
>JBPCWT010000018.1:0-3249 GCA_051009255.1 Ruegeria sp.
GCAGCACTTCCGTGCCGCCGGTGAAGCGCTATTTACGGATTACATTCTGAGGTCGCAAGGGCAAATTCTGAAAAAGATGAGGAAAAATCAAAAATCTTTAAAAACGGCTTAAATACAGCACCTTAAAAAAGTATCTAATTGAAATTATTGGTTTGTCTGTTATGCCAAAGTACTTTTTGCCGCTGGAAAACCCGTTTGATCCCGTGCATGCGCATAGACTCACCACGCGGCTGCACGGAATCGCCGGTCAGACGGTTGCCCTGCGACGTGGGAACGGCAACCGCAGAATCAACAGGCCCAGGATGAGCCCGAGATAAACCAGCGGTTCGATCTGAAAGCCCTTGGCAAGCATCACGTAATGAAGTCCGCCCAGTATTGCGGCGGGGTAGGTAAGCCGGTGGACTTTGCGCCAACCCGGCCCAAAGCGGCGCACCGACCAGTCATTGGATGTCAGCGCCGGAAGAAGCATCAGCAGGAACGCCGCCATTCCGACAGTAATGTAGGGCCGCTTGATAATATCTGCCCAAATCTGATCGGGCACCTGCACGTCCAGAACCAGCCAGACCAAAAGGTGCAGGGTGACATAGAAAAAGGTCAGAACCCCGATCGCACGGCGGAACTTTATCAGGTTCAGCCCAATGTGGCGCCGCAATGGCGTAACCGCCAGCCCCAGGATCAACAGTTTCAGGGCCAGCTCGCCCAGTTCGTGTTCCAGTGCCTCGATCGGTTCAACGCCAAGGCCACCCGTGGCACCAAGATACAGAAACCACGGGGCAGGCAGGACGCCCATAAGATAGACCAGCCATACGGGAACACGGCGCAGGGTTTGGTTGACGGCTTGCATGGTGTCAGTAGTATTTCGCCAAATCCATGCCCTCGTAAAGGCTGGCGACCTCATTCTCGTATCCGTTGAACATCAGGGTCGGTTCGCGTTTGGCAAACAATCCTCCGCCGATGCGCCGTTCAGAAGCCTGTGACCAGCGGGGGTGATCCACTTTGGGATTTACATTGCTGTAAAACCCGTATTCGCGTGGGCCGGCGGTGTTCCAGCTGGTTGGGGGTTGGGTGTCGGTCAGGGTGATGCGGACGATCGACTTGATGGATTTGAACCCGTATTTCCATGGCACAACCAAGCGCAGCGGTGCGCCGTTCTGGTTCGGAATCGGTTTGCCGTAGATGCCGGTCGCCATGATCGTCAGCGGGTTCATGGCCTCGTCCAGACGCAGGCCTTCGCGGTAGGGCCAGTCCAGAACAGGGTAGCGCACACCGGGCATTTCGTCCGGGCGATAGGCGGTTTCGAAGGCTACATATTTTGCGCCCTCCTGTATCCCGGCCAAGTTCAAAAGATCGGCCAGTTCGAACCCGTTCCACGGAATGACCATCGACCATGCCTCGACACAGCGGAACCGGTAAATCCGTTCCTCGGTAGTCATTTCGGCCATAATGTCCTTGAAATCATAGTCTCCGGGGCGATCCACCAGACCGTTGATTGTCACGCTCCACGGTTCGGTTTTAAGCGAGCCGGCGTTCATCGCAGGGTCATCTTTGCCGGTGCCGAATTCATAATAATTGTTGTAGGAGGTGATTTCCTCCCATGTATTCGGCTTTAGCTCTGATTGCGCGTGGACCGGATTTGCCATGCCTGCCAGACCGACGCCCGCAAGCCCGGCCATCACCTGTCGCCGGTTCAGGAACGCCGCCCTTGGGGTGACGTCGGCATGTGTCAATGTGTTGGTCCAGCGATGCGCCATCTTGGTCTCCGTGATCGAAATCGTTTCCATCGAGGTAGTCCGCTCTTACCACAGAGCCAAAACAACATGCGTCACGATTGAGAGAACGGATTGTAACGAAGTCGCCGAATTGGGTGGTTTGTACATGTTTCGCAGGGCCGATTGGGGGGTTTGTACAACAATTTTGGCGTTGTGTTTCCCGCGAACTGCCGCGCAGGCCGCAACAATTCCCGACAGTGCTTAGTCCCGTCATCGTGCGCACGCCCTGCGGCCCATTTGGGGAAAATGGGCGGGTGCTGTAGCTTTGATCGCAGCGGGTAAAAGTTGGGGGGGACCGATGCGTTCAATGGAAACGATTGTAATTGGTGCGGGTCAGGCGGGGTTGGCGGCGAGTTACGAGCTTGCCCAGCGCGGCGTCGATCACGTGGTTCTGGAAAAAGACAGGATCGGTGCGGGATGGGCAAACCGGTGGGAGGACTTTTGTCTTGTTACACCCAACTGGTCGGTTCAGTTGCCGGGGTTTGCGTATGATGGGGATGACGCGGACGGGTTCATGCCGCGCGACGATATCGTTGCTTATCTGGAACGGTATGCGGCCTCGTTCGACTGTCCGGTTCAGCTGGGCGCTGACGTGACCGGTGTTTCAAAGGATGCGGACGGGTCGTTCCGCGTCGATGTGAAAGACGGGGACGCATTGCAGGCCAGAAACCTGATAATTTCCACCGGGGCGTATCAAAAACCGTTTGTCCCAAATGCCATTAATGAGCTGCCCGATCACCTGCGCGTATGGGACGCCACAGAATTTAACAACGATGCCGATCTGCCCGCAGGGGACATCTTGATAATTGGCAGCGGTCAAACCGGGTGCCAATTGGCAGAAGAATTGTTCGAGGCAGGTCGCACTGTCGTACTTGCCTGCGGCCGGGCACCTTGGTTTTTGCGCCGCATCGCGGGCAAAGACTTGATGTGGTGGTTGATTGAATCCGGGTTTCTGGATGTCGACGCGACGACCCTGCCCGCCGAGGCACGGTTGTTTGCCAACATCATGGCCACAGGGCATGGCGGCGGCCATGACATTCATTATCGGACCCTTGCGGATATGGGTGTCACGTTGGCAGGGCGCTTTGTGGGTGTCGAGGGCAACACCGCGCAGTTTGCGCCCAACCTGGCCGACTGCGTGGCGTGGGGTGATGAGAAGTTTGGGCTGTTGCGCGATCACTTCGCGACGTTTGCCAAATCGAGGGGTCTGGATTTTCCGGATATTCCCGATCCTGAACCCTTTGAAACTGAAGGCATCAAAACCGCTGACCTGAGCCGTTTCGGGGCGGCCATTCTGACGGGTGGGTTTCGGCCCGACTATGCGTCGTGGCTGCCATGGCCGGATGCCTTTGACGATGAAGGGTTTCCAAAACAGGTCAACGGGGCAAGTACGGTTGTGCCGGGTTTGTACTATGTCGGGCTGCATTTCATGCGAAAGCGCAAATCTGCGTTGCTGTGCGGCGTCGGAGAGGACGCAGGC
>JBPCWT010000019.1:0-11993 GCA_051009255.1 Ruegeria sp.
GTCCAAGGCCATATCGGCTCTCCTCGTCGGTTTGGCGCCCACTGAACGCCCGGTTGCGGGTTAGGTGTTCGGCTCATTTGGCAGGTGCAGCATCGGCTGTCAAGACCGCGAACAGGGGTGAAACACAGATGAACGACGCGGCGAGATTGGTGAATTGGGGAATTGCGGCTGCCCGGTGGTCGTGCATGATGAGCGCAGATTGAGAATGAGGAATTCATGGCGGCAACGAATTTTCTGGAAACCGCGCAGGGGCGGCGGTTGGCTTATCACAAGACCGAAGGGCAGGGGCCGACAGTCGTCTTTCTGGGCGGGTTAAAGTCGGACATGGAGGGCACCAAGGCCGTGCATCTGGAGGCCTGGGCCAAGGCCCGCGGGCAGGCATTTTTGCGGTTCGACTATTCCGGGCATGGCGAAAGCTCGGGCGCGTTTACCGATGGGTGCATCGGTGACTGGCACGAAGATACCCTGTCGGCTGTTTCTGCCTTGACCGAGGGGCCGTTGATCCCGGTAGGGTCGTCCATGGGCGGTTGGCAGGCGCTGCTGCTGGTGCGGGCAATGCCGGAACGGATCGCCGGTCTGGTCACGATTGCGGCGGCCCCTGATTTTACCGAGGACGGATACTGGGCCACATTCAGCGAGGAGCAGAAAGCCGCGCTGGAAGCGGTGGGTCAAGTCGAACTGCCACCGGATTACATGGGGCCATACGTGATTACAAAACGCCTGATCGAGGACGGGCGGCAACGTCTGGTGTTGCGCGCGCCGCTGAACCTGCCGTTTCCGACGCGGTTCTTGCAGGGCACGGCAGATACGGCTGTGTCCACGGCAACCGCCGTTCGCTTGCTTGAACACGCCACCGGTGACGATATGCGTTTGCTGCTGGTCAAGGACGCTGATCACCGTTTTTCAGACGGGCCATGTCTGGGTCTGATCGAAGATGCCGTGCTTGGTGTTATGGGGGCGTGCTGATGCGGCGTGTTGGCAGGGTTCTTGGGCGCATCGTTCTTGTTCTGATTGTCGCCGGAGGGCTGATCTTCTGGTTCGGACCAAGGGAAGAGGTGGATCTGAACCCAAGTTTTGAACCGCGCAAGTTCGGCGAAGGTGTGCAGGTGTATTTCGAAAGCATAGAGTCCGCCTTTGACGATATCTTTCCGGGTTTGGAAAAACGGGTTGTCTGGCAGGATGGCGCGAAAGAACAAAGGACGACGTATTCCGTTTTGTATATACAAGGGTTTTCGGCGACTTCGGAGGAAATCCGACCGGTGCCGGATCGAGTGGCCGACGCGTTGGGGGCGAACCTTGTTTATACACGGCTGCAGGGGCATGGGCGGGGCAGCGAAGCCATGACCGAGGGCACGGCGTCAGGCTGGATGCAGGATACCGCCGAAGCGTTAGCGGCGGCGCGGGCAGCGGGTGACAAGGTTATAGTAATCTCAACTTCGACCGGGAGTACCCTTGCGTCTGCTGCTGCGTTGAACACGGAGTTGAGCGAAAATGTTGAGGCAATGGTCCTTGTCTCGCCGAATTTTGGTGTGAATGCAGCAGGTGCATGGTTGCCGGGTCTACCCTGGGCGCGGCACTGGTTGCCTGTGATAATGGGCGGTGAACGCGACGTTTCCAGCCCAGACCCGAAAAAGAACATTTTCTGGACCACACGTTATTCGTGGGAAGCGATCGTGCCCCTGACGCGGCTTGCTCAAGAAGTTCTGGCCCTTGACTTTGCGGCTGCGCGGGTACCTGCATTGTTCTGGTTTTCTGATGACGATCAGGTTGTCCGGCCTGACCTGACACACGAGGTTGCCGCAGAATGGGGCGGTGATTCAGAGGTTCAATTGGTGACTATGGGGCCGGGTGACGATCCCGCATCGCATGTCATTGCCGGCGACCTGATGTCGCCGGGCCAAAATGACATTATGGTCAGTGGCATTCTGGAATGGTTGAAGGGGCAGGGTATCGAGTGATGGAACAACGTGTCAGCCTGATTACCGTTGGTGTCGATGATGTTGAAACGGCTGCCGGTTTTTATGAGAGGTTGGGATGGCAGCGGGTCGACAGCCCCGACGGTGTAATCGCCTTTGATCTGATCGGCCAAACCCTTGGTCTGTATCCGCTGGCTGCATTGGCGGACGAGATGGGCGTTGATATCGACACTTTGGGGCGCGGGGCGCTGACGCTGAGTTACAACTGCCGTTCAAAGGAAGATGTTGCCGCCATTCTGGATAAGGCCAAGCGTGCGGGTGCCGAGGTTCTGAAACCCGCCGCTGACGTTTTCTGGGGTGGGCACCACGGATACTTTCGCGCCCCCGAAGGGACGATTTGGGAAGTGGCCTTTAACCCGTTTTCGCCGCTTGGTCCAAATGGCGAGTTCTGCTGGAACGGGTATTGAGAATGCGCAAACCGGGGAGCATGTGGAGCCTTGAAACACTTGGTCGCGTGCGCCTGTCGCGCCACTTTTTCATGCGTGACTTTTTGTATTCTGAAATCGGGAATTTTCACGAAAAGCAAAACATCCCGGATAACCCTGATCTGGCTATCGAGACGGGTCGCGCCCTTTGCGAGACGTTGCTGGACCCGTTGGAAGAAACCTTTGGCCGGGTCGCAGTGCGGTCCGGTTATCGCTCGCCTTCGCTCAACAGGTTTGGCAACGAGAACAAGCTGAACTGCGCTCGGAATACTCATCCGTTGGAATGCCACATATGGGACCGCGGTGTAGGGGACGAGAGAATTGCCGGGGCGTCGATCGTGAGCCCGTGGTTTGCCGATCGCTATGCCCAAGGACGCGACTGGCGTGATCTGGCGTGGTGGATGCATGATCATCTGGATTACTCTGATATCTGGTTCTTTCCCAAGTTGTGCGCGTTCAACCTTGTATGGCGGCCAAACCCCCTGCGTCGCATCGACAGCTATATTGTGCCGAGAGGGCGATTGCTGATCTCTGGTACCGAACCTGATGAAGATTTGGAAACACGACGATTGCGATATGCGGATTTCCCGGCATTCCGTGCCATCAGGTATCCCTGAACTTTTGCTTGCCGAGCGACGGTAAAACTCTCATCCTGAGACAAAGTGTGGTGCCCGGCGTTTCGGGTAGGGGAGGCTGCGTTTGGTTGAGCCGTTGGTTTTGTTGCCCGGAATGATGTGCGATGCGCGGCTTTACTTCCATCAGATTGTAAGGTTTTCGCAGGTGCGTCCGGTGACGGTCGCGCCAACCCTGATCGGAGATCGGGTTGAAGAGGTTGCCGTGACGCTGCTGGAAAATTTGCCGGGCAGGTTTGCGTTGGTGGGTTTGGGATTGGGCGGGGCCGTCGCGCTTGAAATTATCCGGCGCGCGCCAGAGCGGGTGTCCCGGCTATTCCTGATGTCAATTGATGCGCAGGCCGATACGCCCCAGATTGCGGCGACACGCGAGCCCTTGATTGTCAAAGCCAGGGCCGGTCGGTTGGACGATGTGATGCGCGAGGTGCTGCCGGTAGATGCCCTGGCGCCCGGCCCGAACCGCAATTCCATGATGGGCGCGCTTGTCGATGTAGCAGTTGAATTGGGACCCGACGTGTTCGAGAGCCAGATGCGATTGCTGCAACGTCGCCCCGATCAGCAAAGCACGCTGCGCAAGATCAAGGTGCCGACGCATATCCTGTGCGGTGCACATGATACGCTGACGCCGATGCGCAAACAGGCATTCATCGCTGATCTGATACCGGGCGCGATATTGCAGGTCGTGGACGAGGCCGGGCATTTGCCAACGCTTGAAGCACCGGAAGCGGCGACAGAAGCAATCGAACAATGGCTAAAGGTGCCCTTGTCCTTTTTTTAATCGTAAAGTGCAGCGCGTTCCGATTTGGTCAGTATCTTGGGTTCGACAATCGGTTGGCCGGTATCGGTGTCAAAGAACGGGTTTTTACGCCACCTGCCTGACACCCGCGACGATACGATGCGTTTCAGCAGGGCCCAGGCCGCGGGGGCAACGTTTTCGTGTTTGCGCTTGCCGTCCGGGTTGGGAACGGAGCCTTTTGTAACAACGGGGCCGAGTTTTTCCGCGTCTGCTATCCGTCGTACGCTGAACCCGGCAAACGGTTTTTGGGGCGTCGTCATTGATGTTGCAATCGGGGAATTGCAGCATTTTGCATACCAGCGATACATACCGTTCGGGCCAAGCCGCATTGCAGCAAGGTTTTCCGCGCCTTTTTCAATCTCGATCGCATCGGGAGACATTTGAAAAATGTCAACCGGACCGGGTGCGGGGTCGGGCTGCTCAAAATACAGCTCACCCGCGCGGCAATCGGGGCAGTAACACACGACATGGGTGCCGGATTTGACACCCGCAGCCGTTATGTGGCCCGCAAAGGCACCACAGTCGCAGGAGAACGACAGGTCTGCGATCGTCTTGTTCGTCATGGATCAGGCGGCGTTGTTCTTGTTCGCGGCGCGTCGCGCGGGTTTGCGGCTGTTGTCATTCATAAAGTCGATGACCAAGGGCCGGATGTTGTCGCGCCAGCTGCGTCCGGCAAAAATGCCATAGTGACCGGCGCCTGATTCAACATGGCTGGCTTTCTTGCTGTCGGGCAGGCCGGTGCAAAGATCAAGTGCCGCGATACACTGACCCGGGGCCGAAATGTCGTCATTCGCACCCTCGACCGTTTTCACAGCAACATTGGTGATTTTGCCAATATCCACTTTGTGTCCATCAACCACAAACTCGTTCCGGGCAATCTCACGGTCTTTGAACACACGTTCCACCGTGGACAGGTAGAATTCGGCGGTCATATCCATGACGGCAAGGTATTCGTCATAAAACCTGTTGTGGGCATCGTGGTCCGATGCTTCGTCGCGCATCACGCGGTGTATTTGGTCCGAGAACGCTGTGGAGTGACGCTCGGCATTCATTGACATGAAGGACGCCAATTGCAGCAGGCCGGGATAAACCATGCGCCCGACGCCCTTGTATTTAAAGCCGACGCGCTGAATCATGGTTTCTTCAAGCTGACCCATCGTTACCCGGCGACCAAAATCAGTTACTTCGGTTGGGGTAGCATCGGGGTCAACGGGACCGCCGATCAGGGTCAGGGTACTGGGCTGGGCCTTGGGATCAAGTTCTGCCAGATAAGCCGTTGCCGCCAGTGTAAGCGGCGCTGGCTGACAAACCGCGACAACATGGGTGTCCGGCCCGAGTTCCTTCATAAAATCGACAAGGTAAAGCGTGTAATCCTCGACATCGAATTTGCCTTCGGAAACGGGGATGTCGCGCGCGTTATGCCAGTCGGTGATGTAAACTTCGCAATTGACCAGCAAGCTTTTGACGGTCGAGCGCAGCAGGGTTGCGTAATGCCCGGACATCGGTGCAACCAGCAAAACCTTGCGCGGTTGTTCCTTGCGTCCGTTAACGCGGAAATGGATCAGGTCGCCAAATGGCCGTTCCAGAACAGTTGTGACGTCGACAAGATGATCCTTGCCATCTTCGCAAGTGAATGTGCGGATGCCCCAATCGGGTTTGACGACCATGCGCTGAAACGTACGCTCGGTCACTTCGCCCCAGGCCGCCATCCAGTTGAACGTCGGGTTGGGAACCATCGAAAACAGGGGATAGGACGCCATTGCGCTGGCCGTTGCGCCAAGCCATTGATTGGTGTTGCGCATGGTTTCCATCAAGTCGTAGGTCATCATGTAGCGCATAAAAGGGGCCTCCTGAGTGTCAGCCTGAGAGTTCGGACCATTCGTCGCTTTGCCCCCCGACACCCACGACGTTATTCTGCATGGCAGCGAGGTTAGGGGGGATTCCTTAAAATGACAACTACCGACGGCCAGACACCCGAACTGACAGAAGAACATATTGAACGGCTTAAAGAAAATATGGAAAAGGTCGAAACGCTGTCGAAAAGACTTGTCGAAGTGATGGCCGGAAAGAAGACGCACACCCCCGCGCTGGACGCTCCGAATCAAGAGCTTTTCGCAAGAGCAGCAACTGCATATTGGGCCGAGGCCATGCAGAATCCCGCCAAGTTGCTGGAACAGCAGATTGAATATTGGGGAAAGTCGGTTCTGAACTTTGCCGAGGCGCAACAAGCGATGGCAAAAGGAGAGATCGACGAGGAAGCAAACGCCCCTAGGGACAAAAGGTTTTCCAACCCGTTGTGGGAAACCAATCCCTATTTTCGTCTGATCCGCCAACAATACCAAACCAATGCCGAGGCCGTCGCGCAGGCGGTTGAATCTGTCGAGGATATGGAGGCCAAGGACAAACGGCGGCTCAACTATTTCTCGCAGCAGATTATCGACATGATGGCACCGACAAATTTTCTGGCCACCAACCCCGATGCATTGGAAAAAGCGGTCGAGACCGAGGGCCAGTCGCTGATCAACGGGTTGGAAAACCTTGTCTCGGATCTTGAGGCCAACAATGGCGAACTGGTCGTCAAGCTGGCGGATGAAGACGCGTTTCAGGTGGGCGGCAACATTGCGACCACGCCCGGCGACGTTGTGTACCGCAACCGCATGATGGAACTGATTCAGTACAAGCCGACAACTGAAACGGTGTATGAAACCCCGGTTGTTTTGTTCCCGCCATGGATCAACAAGTTTTACATCCTTGACCTGAAGGCGCAGAACAGCCTGATTAAATGGATTACGGAACAGGGATACACCCTGTTCGTGGCAAGTTGGGTTAACCCTGACACCAGCTATGCCGAGACCGGCATGGAAGATTACATTCAGGACGGATTTCTAGCCGCGATCGAAGAGGCCAAGAAGATCTGTAAGGTCAAGCAGGTCAACGCCGTTGGCTATTGCATTGCCGGAACGACTCTAAGCCTGACCCTGTCCCTGCTGAAACAGCGCGGCGACAAATCGGTGAAATCGGCCACGTTCTTTACCGCGCTGACCGATTTCTCAGAGCAAGGTGAGTTCACGCCGTTCCTGCAAAACGACTTCATCGACGGGATCGAAGAAGAGGTGAACAAGGAAGGAGTACTGCGGGCGTGGATCATGGCGCGCACGATGTCGTTCCTGCGGTCGCGCGATCTTATCTATACACCCGCTATTCGCAGTTACATGCTGGGTGAAACGCCGCCTGCCTTTGACCTGCTGTATTGGAACGGTGATGGGGCCAACCTGCCGGCAAAGATGTCTGTACAGTATTTGCGCGGGCTGTGTCAGGGCAACAAGTTCACCAGCGACGGGTTCGAACTGATGGGGCACAAGCTGCATGTCAGCGAGGTTGACGTACCATTGATGGCGATCACTTGCGAAACCGATCACATCGCTGCGTGGAAGGATTGTTACCGTGGGGTTCAGATGATGGGCTCGCGTTCCAAGACATTCGTGGTGTCGGAGTCCGGTCACATTGCCGGCATCGTGAACCCGCCCAGCAAGAAGAAGTACGGTCACTATACAAACCCCGATCTCAAGGCTGATGCGGATACCTGGCTGAAAGAGGCGGATTATCACGAAGGGTCATGGTGGCCGATGTGGGAAGCATGGCTGAAGAAGCGTTCAGGCAAGCAGATTCCGGCCCGTGATACGGGCGATTCGGATCATCCCCCGATAGTACCTGCGCCCGGTACATACGTCGTAGTCAAAGCAAATAATTGATTTTATTAATGAAATAAGTTTTTTCTGCATTGCAGCAAAAAATACTTGAAATGCTGCGATGCGGCATACATATTGTCGTCAAGCCGATGGAAAACGGGGTGGGCCCGGAACCGGCTAAGAGGATTGATAAAATGGCTAAGACCCAAGATTTTACCGCAGTCATGAAAGACATGATGGGCGCGTTCCCGGTGGACACCACCGCAATGGAAGATGCATTCAAGTCGACCGCAGCTCTGAACGAAAAGCTGTCGGGCGTTGCTTTGGAAGCGGCTGAAAAGTCGGCCGAAATCTCGAACAAATGGACCAAGGAAACCCTGTCCAAGCTGAACGAGATGTCGAAAGCAAAAGCAGAGCCTGCAGATTATGCAAAGGCCGCAACTGATTTCGCAAGCGCTTCGGCTGAAGTTGCTGCTGAAAACATGGCTGCTTTCGCGGAAATCGCCAAGAAAGTTCAGACTGAAACCGTAGAGCTGCTGATGACTGCAGGCAAGAACATCACCGAAGATGCAACTGCCGCTGTCAAGAAAGCCACCAACGAGGTGACTGCTGCTGCCAAGAAAGCTTCGGCAGCCAAGTAAGTAAGACCGCGACACGCACCCGCTCCTCCCATCAGGTGCAATCGCTTGGGGCAGATCATCAGATCTGCCCTTTATCGTTTTTGGGGGTCAGTCCGGCAATCCGGCCAAACGCAATGCGTGGCAATAAAGCTCTTTGTCGGCGTCATTGACGTATTGAAAAGTTCTTGCAATCCGGTTGATCGAGAAATCCGGTTCAAGGGCCAAAACGATGTCACGCTCTGCGATGGCCTTGTCCATGTTACCCAACTGTGCATGGCATGCGGCAAGATGCCGGTGAGGGGTCACGAAGTTCGGGAACAGTTCGATTGCCCTGTCCAACTCTGGGATGGCCAGTTCGGGCCGACCAGACATGAAGTGCGCCAGACCAGCAAACCAGTGAAAATACGTGGGATGAAACGGGTTGCATCGGGTGGCGCGATCAAGCTCGGTCAGGGCGTCTTTGGGTTGACCCTGATAAATGAGGTGTAGCCCTTTGTAAGCCATTGCAGCGGCGTCATTGGGGTTCAGCATCAAAGCACGGTCCAGATGCGCCCGTGCTTGTTCTGCCTCGCCGCGAAAGACGTGCAAAACGCCAAGGCGGCGCTGAACCTCGCTGTGCTGATCGTCCATCAATGCGGCTTTTCTTAGCAACACCAAAGCTTTGTCCAAAGTTTCTTCGTGCGAGTCGGACCAGGTGCTTGTCCACTCGAAAGAATAGATGCCCGACAGACCTGCAAGTGCCGGCGCATAGTTGGGATTGTGCGACAGCGCCTTTTGATAAAGTTCGCGGCATTCGCTTAACGCTTCGGGCGTGTCCAGAATGATCGCGCGGGCCTTGTGAACCAGCTCTACCTCTGGTGACATGCTTGCCGTCGATGTTGCCGAGAGGGCCAGTTTTCGGTCTGCGGCCTGGACGCGTCCTGCAAGGGTCTGCACAACGTGTTCAACGATTTCATCCTGCAATGCGAACAGATCGGCGTCTTCGCGGTCATAGCGATGGGTCCACAGGTGTTCCCCGCTTTCACCATCCACCAACCCCACGGCCATTCGGACCCGATTTCCCAGTTTGCGAACGCCGCCTTCGACGATGTAGCGGGCGCTGAGTTCCTTGGCAGCCTGTTGTGCGGGAATGTTTCGGTCACGATACCAGAAAGATGCGCTGGACGACACGACGCGCAGATCGCGGAAATGGGCCAGCCCGGATGCGATATCTTTGGCAAGGCTGTCGGCCAGCTTGCCGCAATCTTTGTCCGGTCCTTCGTCGTCAAAGGGCATTACTGCGATGGAACCACCGGGTCGGGCGAACGGATCTGGGCGCGATTTTTGATCCGTTGGATCAGGTGAAATGCGAAATATCTGAACCGGGTCGGACATGTTTTTGAGCTTGTGGGGACCAAGGTCCTGAAACGTGGCGTCCAGCTTGTCATGAACCTGTCGGTAGGTATCCGATGAAATCCAGATTTCGCCGGGGTTTGCCAGGCTTTCAATACGCGCGGCGATGTTCACGCCATTGCCCATCACATCCGTATCCGTTGTCAGCACGTCGCCGATATGAATACCGATGCGCAGGCTCAGAAGATCACCGTCCGGGCTGTCGGCGGGACCGTCAGTGACTTTGTCAGAGATTTCAATTGCGGCGCGAACGGCCTCGATTGCGCTGGAAAAATCGAGGAGGAACCCGTCGCCCATCGTCTTTACCAATCGGCCTGAATAGCGCGACGACACCGGGCGGATGATGCGATCGGTCAGATCCCGCACCCGCGCCAGCGTGCCATCCTCGTCTGCGGCGGTCATTTTCGAGTATCCGACAATGTCGGCTATCAGTATCGCGGACAACCGCCGTTTGCCGATTTCATCTGCCATTTGCCAGTTATCCGACTCTGCCTGCGGTCAATCCTAGCATGTTACCATTGCATGTGCGGAATAGGGGTGCTCTTTCTTTTTCTTCTGCAGTCGCATACGCTCTGCTGCAACGCATCATTCCTGGGGAGGGTAAACGGTGGCAGAGCAAGAAAAACCGCTGTTAATCAAACGCTACGCAAGCCGCAGATTGTATAACACCGAAACCAGCGATTACGTCACGCTAGAGGATATCGCAGGGTTTATCCGCGATGGGCGCGAGGTTCAGATCATCGATCTGAAAACCGGAGACGACCTGACGCGCCAGTATTTGCTGCAAATTATAGCAGAACACGAAAGCAGGGGCGAAAACGTTCTGCCGGTGAATGTTCTGAATGATCTGGTGCGCAGTTACATGGTGCCCGGTGGGGGTATGATGCCGCAGTTCCTGCAAAGCTCATTTGACATGTTGCGCGAAAGCCAGGCGAAAATGGTGGAAAATATGAGCGCGATGAACCCGATGTCGCAGATACCGGGGTTCGATGCGATGCAGGCGCAGCAACAGGCGTTTCTAAAGGCAATGACAGGTGGGCTGAGTGGGAATTGGTCGTCTTCGCCCGACGGTGAAAGCGAAGAAAAGCCCGAAGCGAATGAAGATCTGGACGACATTAAAAAGCAGCTTGCGGATCTTCAGAACAAACTGTCCAAGCTGAGCTAATCCCGACTATTCAGGGAGGCCTGCGCGACGCAAGCCTTCCAACCACTTTTCCCAGTCGTCATCATAACGAACCGGCACGATCTTTTTGACCTGCGAGATCGTCAGGCCGGGCATGTTTTCCAACAACCGGGCGACCAAGGCCTGGGCCTCGGGTTTTTTGCCCAACATGGCCAGCGATGCCGCCTCTTGCCGCATCAATGACGCGTAGCCGGGCGTTTCTTTTAGCCCTGCGATTGCGTTTTGCAGGCAGATGTCAAACCTGTCCGTAACATAGGCTGCGATCCCGAAGCCGCCCCGCCAGAATGGTCGCAGCGGGTCGCGTGGGCTAAGGGCGATGGCCTGCTCATAAGAGGCTTTGGATTCATCGTACCGTCCGGCAATCCCGTAGAAGGCTGCGAAATTCCCAAATCCTGCGGCGTGGTTCGGGTTGAGCTTGATGGCGCGCGACAGGTGGTCTTCGGCTTCGTCGTATTCCCGGGCAAACATATTCGCCATTCCAAGATTAGCCTGCGCGTTTGCGTTGTTTTCATCCAGACCCACGGCAATCGCTGCCTCGGCTTTGGCCGACAAAATGGCCTCTTGCGTGTCCTTGCGCCAGATATGCAGCATGGCCATCAGATCGCACAAGGCAATGCCGACATGGCCATCGCACAGTTCCGGGTCGGTTTTCACTGCGTTCGACAACAATTCCCGCGCGGCATCATTGTCGGTCAGTGTCAGTTTTCCCATGTGCCAGCGGGCCTGCAAAACCTTGTCCCACGATGACAGGTTGTCAGGCCGCTTTGCGCGGCCCCGGCGCATTTCGGCACCCATCGTTTCGGGGGCAACCGCGCTGACGATTGCCTGAGTGATTTCGTCCTGAACCGCAAATATATCGTCGATGGACCGGTCATAGCGATCTGCCCAGATATGTGCGCCAGTCGAACCATCGATTAACTGAGCCGTGACGCGAACACGATTGGCTGCTTTGCGAACGCTGCCTTCGAGCAGGTACCGGACGCCCAGATCACGGCAAACCTCGTCCACGCGAATGGCCTGCCCTTTGTAGGTAAAGGTGGTGTTACGGGCGATGACAAAGAATTCGCGGAAATGCGAAAGGGCCGTAATTATGTCTTCGGCGATCCCGTCCGAGAAATACTCTTGCTCGGGGTCGGCGGACATGTTGTCAAAGGCAAGAACGGCAATGCCGGGGATATCGGTGCGGGTCAGTACGCGCGAAACGTCAGTGTTTCGGTGTTGTTCATCGGCAGCCCAGTGAAACAAGCGGATCGGTTGATCGATGTTTTTCAGATGATGCG
>JBPCWT010000020.1:0-6274 GCA_051009255.1 Ruegeria sp.
ATCAACCTGCATATCCTGACCCATACGCATATCGACCATATCGGAGGTCTGGCTGATTTTCCGCATGCGCCGATCCTTGTTTCAGCGGCAGAACGTCGTTTGCCAAAACCGCTGTACTGGCGAGGTATTCAGCCCGTTGAGTGGCCAGATCAGACCTATCTGGTAATTGACGGCGATGTCGATATCGGTCCGGGCATTCGCATTCTAAGTGTACCGGGTCATTCACCCGGCCAACTGGCCTTGCTGCTGGAGCTTCCTAAAACCGGGTCCGTGATCCTGACAAGCGACGCGATCTCGCGCCCGGCAGAGATTGACGAGAAATTCGCGGGGTCATGGAACGAAACGCTGGCGATTGAAAGCGCGGACAGGTTGATGGCTTTGGCAAAAGAACAAGATGCTTTCGTGATCTACGGACATTCCCCCGAACAATGGCCCACCCTCAGGAAAGCCCCCAAAGCATATTATTGAACACGCACAACTAGCGCACATCCCTACCCTGATTAAGGATGATGACGTTGCCGCTGGAAACATCCCCTGCCGGTGACACCAGAAACCCGACCCAGTCGGCAATTTGGGACGGTTCCATCGCGTGCCCGTGTGGCATTGCAGATATTGCCTTGTTCAGGACATCCTCTGTCAGTACATCAAAAAGAGGCGTTGTCGTCATTGCTGGCGCAATCGAGTTGACCGCAATTTTGTCGTCCGCATAGCGCCGCGCCAGATCTTTGGTCAGTGTGTCCATCGCCGCCTTGCTGGCACGGTAATGCGGGGGATCAAATACATCGAAATTGTATGCCCCGTTTGATGAAATGTTCACGATCTTGCGAACGCCGGGACGACCGGCCATCAATGGAATCGCCTCCTGACAACAGTAAAATGCCGAATGAAAATTTACGGCCAGCTGCTGTTCAAGCTCTTGCGCAGGAATATCAGGAAAGTCGGACATCAGGCACGTTCCGGCGTTGTTAACCAACACGTCCACCCCGTTGTGTTCACCCCTGATCGTCGCAAATGCCAAGGCGACCTGATCCGCTTCTGTCAAGTCAACGGTCATTGGGTGAAACTGCAGCCCCAATGCCTCTGACGTTTTCTCCAGTCCTTTGGCAGAGACATCCAGACCAATTACTTTCAATCCACTCTGGATCAGTTTTTCGCTGATAGCGCGGCCCATCCCACCGCCTGCACCGGTAACAATTGCGATACGATCTGCCATAACTTCCCTTTCGTCGCGTTTACCCATCTTTGATTGGCACGCGACGTAAGCGCAAGAACGCCAAGCCGAACAACGAAGAGTCAGGCCCGTCTCTCCTACGATGTTCGCTTGTATAGTTCCTCATCAGACTATATAAGTTCGATATCGAACCTATAGAAGCAATTTAATGAAACGCAGAAGTTTTCTAAAAATAGCCGGCGGCGGCGTCATTCTGGCCGCAGGCGGGGCAACGGCATTTGCGGCCACACGAACGCCGAACAAGGCGTTGGCGCCTTGGGAGATTGCTGGAAAGTCACAATATGCAGATCCAAGAATGAATGCATTGTCATATGCTATTCTTGCGCCCAACCCACATAACAGACAGCCGTGGCTGGTGACGCTAGAGGGCGATGATTCCATCATTCTGAACTTTGATGTGGACAAACAGCTTCCGCATACTGACCCCATGGACCGTCAACTGACAATCGGGCTGGGATGCTTTCTAGAGCTAATGGTCATGGCCGCAAACGCCAATGGATACTCGGTTGAGATGGAGTTGTTTCCTGACGGCAGTTCCAAGTCAGGTCTGGATACAAGAGCAGTTGCCCGGGCGAGATTTAAAGAAGGCGCCAGTGCTGTTGCCGATCCTTTGTGGGCCTACGTTCCGCTTCGACGTTCGAACAAAGAGCCTTATGACACGACCCGCCCGGTCGAGCAGGCGGATTTGCAGCGCATCCTGAAGAGTTCAACCAATGGCACAATCGTTGGCGGTTCGGTCGACGATGACGAAGTCACCTATTGGCGAAACCTTACCGAGCAGGCTTTGCGCATCGAAATCGAAACGCCACACGCCTACAAAGAAAGCGTTGATCTGTTCCGTATTGGAAAGGCCGAAGTGAATGCCAACCCGGACGGAATTGATTTTTCGGGTCCACTCTTCGAGTCATTGAACATTACCGGTTTGTTCACCCGCGCCGCTGCATTGGATCGAAGCTCGACAACTTATGCCCAGGGCATTGAGGCCGTGTTGGACAATTGCCGCACCGCAATGGGACATGTTTGGATCACGACAGACGGGAACGCTCGTAAAGACCAGATAAACGCAGGCCGGGATTGGCTGCGCCTGAACCTTGCAACAACAAAGGCTGGTCTTGGCATTCAACCGCTTTGTCAGGCCTTGCAGGAATATCCGGAAATGGACCAATTTTATCGTCAGGTACATGGCAAGCTAACGCCCAATGGCGGGACGGTTCAAATGCTGGCAAGGATTGGCTATGGTCCGAATGTTCCGGTCAGCCCGCGCTGGCCAATCGAGGAAAAACTGGTGAATTTGTGACGACAGGAACTGACGAAGAAGACAACGCAGGTGAAATTTTCAGTTTCTTCAACGAAATTGGAATCATTAGCCAGTTATCTTCAACCCTTCTGGCGCGATCCCTGCCCCAAGGTGTTCACCCATCGCATTTTTCGATCGTAAATCACCTGTGCCGTATGGGTGATGGAAAAACACCGGTCAGCATCGCCTCGGCCATGCAGGTGACAAAAAACACGATGACCCACTCACTTCGGGTTCTCGAAAACCGGGGTTTCATTCGCGTGGTACCAAACCCGGCTGACGCGCGGGGCAAGCTGGTTTACCTGACAGACGACGGTCGGGGATTTAGGGAAGCTTCGATACAAAATGTGGCCGACCGGTTCGGACACATATTCAAGCCGGAACACCTGAACGCAATGCGTCGATCCAAAAATGAGCTTGAGCTAATTCGCAAGCATCTGGACGAAAATCGCTAATTTTCTCGTGCATTCGCTCCCGACAATTGGCCGTAAGTATGTGGCGCACGACATGATCCTTGCGGCTGCAATGCAATCTTACACAACATGCAAACGTCGGCACCCTGTTCTTGGCCGAACCGCTGTAGTGAATATTGCAATCAACAAGGCCTCAAGTCACAATATTCGAATATTTCTTTAGATACTCAATTGAATTTGGAGATAACCACCATGAAAAAACCCAGACTCTTTGAACGCGTTTTTGCGGGCGTTGCGGCCTGTGCATTTCTTGCTGGTGCAGCTTTCAGCCAGACCGTTCCAGTACAAGAGCCGTCGTCGGACGAAGATATTCAGGCAGCGCTGAGTGGTGGCGTACCAATGGGCCGGTGGAAAGAGGGCCTGACATTCGAAGGCATCTCGCCGCAGCCTTGGCTGCAAAGCGCGGCGAACTGGTTTCCACGCACCGAAGACGTGCAACCCAACGAGATGCGTATAATCTTTATGGGGACTGCCCCATTTATTCGCCCCGGTCAGATGAACACGGCCATTCTGGTTGAATTGGGTAACGGCAAAATCTTTATGTTCGATATCGGCGAAGGGTCGCCATCGAACATCATTGCCAGCGGCTATGCGTTGAACCAGATATCTGACGTTTTCCTCAGTCACCTGCACGTCGATCACTTTGGCGGTCTTGCGTACCTTTGGATGTTTGGCACATGGGCCGGGGGCTGGCACCAGGGTTTGACGGTCCACGGACCCTCTGGACGAACCGAAGAATACGGTACCAAGACCATGATCGAAGGCATGAAGATGATGACCGGCTGGCATAGGGATGCCTTCAGCGTTTTCCCGGTCGGCAAAGGTTGGGACATTAACGTCAACGAGTTTGATTTCCGCGATAACGGCGGCGTTGTCTATGAAGAGGACGGTGTAAGGGTCATCCATTGGCAGCGTAGCCATGCCAAGGACGGCGCGTCCGGCTATCGGCTCGACTGGAATGGTCTGTGCTTTATCTGGACGGGCGACGGTCGGCCCAACATGATTGATGTTCCCTTTGCCAAGGGCTGCGACGTGTTCGTAACCGAACAACAGCAGGAAATCCTTGAAATCTCGTCAGGTGTACAAGGCGTGCCACCGTTTCTGGGACGTTACACCGTGGATACACACCACACGCCCAGCTACGCGGCAGGCTATATTGCCAATCTTGTTCAACCGCGCCTGTTTATGAATACGCATTTCAGCTTTGACCCATACCAGATCGAAGAAACGGTTGCCGAAATCCGTGAACACTGGAAGGGCCCCTATCACTTTGGCGCACCGGACGGGATTGTTGTGAACGTCACCAAGGATCTGATCTGGGTTCGCGAAGGTATTCTGCCGGATTTCCCGAATTCTCGCTCGCCCCAGTTTGATTTTTCAAATGGTCAGCTGGTCGTTCCGCACCCGCCACAACGGCGCGAGGATATCCAGGAACCTTACGTGCGCGACATGGAAATCGATCCCAAGCTGTACTACCCCGAGGGCTATCATCCAGAACTGCTGACACAGTGGCCAGTTGACAGTGATCTGGTTATCCCGCTTGAACAACTGCCCGAAGCCCTGAAGGAAAGCATGGGGGCTGCTTGGCGCTTGCGCGAAAAAAATCAGGAAGTTCTGAGAGAGCAGTCCGACAACTAATCACCGCGTTTCATGAACTGATTTGGCCCGGCACCCGAACTGCCGGGCCATTTTCAACCGTACTTAGCGGGCGACCTCGCTCAGAGGTTTGCCAGATGCACCGCTTGGTATCGTGGTGCCAAACAACTGGCTGAGAGTTACGGCGACATCGACTGTTGCGACCTGCCTTGAAACACGATGCGGGGCAATTCCCGGTCCCGAAAACATGATTGGGACATGTGTATCATAGCGCCAGGGCGATCCGTGCATCACCGCAATTGGACCCGGGTCAAGTAGGAACGAATACGGTGACTGAACAACATAAATGTCACCGGATCGATCTGGATGGAAATTCCTGCGGATAGGGGCCTCAAGGAAATCGCCCTTCTGTTCCGGAAACGGTTCGCGCGGCATCGCCATCGCAATACCGGCCTGATCAGACAGGTAGTCGACGATCAACCTTTCAATTGCTCTCTGATCTACATCGGCAGCTTGGATAGCCTCGTGGTCAAGATAGATGTACGGCCTGAAGAATGCCTTGACCGCGCCATCAACGCCAAAGGCAGCGCTGATCGCGGAATTCAGCTCTTCGGCAAGTGCGGTGTGTCCATTCCGGCTGGTGTCATGCCCCTGATCTGACATGTGTTCGGGCATCTCTGGCATTCCGTGGTCGGCAGACAGCAAAATCAGAACATGTTCGGACCCAACCTCCTGGTCCAGAAAGGCGAAAAGATCGGCGAGCGTTCGGTCCAACTGACGCAACATCTCTTCGTTTTCCAGGCTAGAAGGGCCGAAGAAATGATTGGTCGCATCAACACCTGAAAAGCTGAGGCTAAGGTAATCGACGTCATCATCCTGCCCAAGGGCTTCGCCAACTACTGCCGCCTTGCCAAACGAAGCCGTCACTTTGTCACCCAGAGGGCTGAGCAGAACCTGCGTGTAGTAAAGCCCATCAGACGGGTCGCCATATGTGTGCGGGAAAGTGCGGCCAAACCCCTTGAGGTCCGTTTCGTAAGGACGATCATCATTTTCCGCCAGCAGGTAGGATTCGACAGGGTCCTCCAACACCCATTGCATGCCAATTGCAGCATCCAAAGGACGCTGGTTGTTCCAGTCGATCACCCAATCCGGGTATGTATCGTAATAGTAGGTGCTTGTTTCAAAGGCTCCGGTTTCGACCGATATCCAGAATGCCTTGCCCACGTGACCCGCCATCGCAACGGCCGACCGATCCTTGCCGGATGCGCTGACAACCTTTGACCGGCCATTGTTGGATTTGAACAATTCATCGCTGAATGTCGTGGCCAACAGGTTTCGTGGGGACCGGCCAGTTGTTCCGGCTGCTGCCTGTGTTGGGTCCAGTTGTTCGCCTTGGCCTTCGAAACCGGGAACGGGCAAAATGGCGACTTCGGGGTCTTCAATGTTGTACCCCAACCGCCCATCGGTCCGATTGAACCACGAGTTTCCGACCATGCCATGTTCAGACGGATTAGCCCCGGTTGCCAATGTCGCGTGCCCGACAATGGTTTCTGTATTTGCGTGAATGTGATGGGCGTTTGTGTACCACACACCGCCATCCATCAGGCGTCGGAATCCATCGGGACCAAAGCTGGGCGCATAGCGATGCAACAGGTCGCCCCGCAACCCATCGACGGT
>JBPCWT010000021.1:0-5623 GCA_051009255.1 Ruegeria sp.
CTGCGTGGTAATGCGCTGAACAAGGGCGATCCGGTCGCGCTGCCTTTGACCCAGTCCAGCATGTTTCATCTGCCCGGCGATCCCGAAAGTTTCCCAAGCTATGGCCGCGTCGACAACCCGACATGGGAACATCTGGAAGGCGTCCTGTCCCACCTGGAAGGCGCGCCGTGCCTTTCATTTCCATCGGGTATGGCGGCAATTTCGGCAGTTCTTTTTTCTACGTTGCAGGCCGGGTCGCGGGTTCTGATGCCATCAGATGGGTATTACGTTACTCGACTGCTGGCTGACCGGTTTCTCGCCGGTTTGGGTATAGAAGTCCAAGAGCGCCCGACACTGGATTTTACCAAAGGTGGGTTTGACGGGTTTGACGTGGTGTTCATCGAAAGCCCGTCGAACCCTGGCCTCGACATGATCGACCTTGCCGCCGTAGCGCAGCAGGTTCGTGCGGCTGGTGGCTTCACTGTCGCCGATAACACAACGCTGACGCCCTTGGGGCAACGCCCGCTGGATCTGGGCGTAGATGTAGTCGTATCTGCCGACACCAAGGCCATGGGCGGACATTCCGACCTGTTGATGGGGCACGTTGCCAGCCGAAATCCGAAGATTATGGAACGGGTCGAAGAGTGGCGCAAAGTGTCCGGCGCCATTCCCGGCCCACACGAGGCATGGCTGCTGCACCGGGGGCTGGAAACGCTGGACGTACGCTTTGATCGTATGTGCAACTCGGCACAGATTTTGGCCGAACGGTTGGCTGCGCATCCCGCCGTCGGAAAGGTGCGATATCCCGGACTTGTTGGCGACCCGTCACATGAACTGGCACAGGCGCAGGCGTTACGTTTTGGTTTCCTGCTATCGTGCACACTGCAATCCGAGGCGGCAGCCGAGGCATTTATCAACACCTGTCCGCTGCTGCGCCCAGCAACATCATTTGGTGGCGTTCACAGCTCGGCCGAGCGCCGCGCAAGATGGGGCGATGCGGTTGATCCCGGTTTTGTACGGCTGTCAGTTGGCTGCGAACCGGTAGAAGAGCTATGGCAGGCTGTTGAAAACAGCCTGAACGCCTTGCGTTAGGGATTACTTCTTGGGTTCGCGCAGTTCCTTGAACACATAGATCGGCAACAAGACCCCTGCGATAACCGCGCCCAGCCAGACCAGCAATGTGGCGGCCAGCAAGTTCGAGATGCCGCCAACCGTTAGGCCCGACGTCACAAGCTCTGTTATCAGCAGCCCTAAAAACGTTACCACCAATGCAACACCGCCCTTTAGCGCTGGAACGTTCTTTTCACCCACTTTGGTGATCAGAGGCTCTGCTACGACCTGCACAAGGGTGAAAACGATCACCACAACGATCAGTGACAAGGGTTGAATTGAAAATCCGGGCAGCAGGGCCGCCGCCAACAGTAACCCGACCGCGTTACCTGCCAAAAGTGCCAGGATGGACATTATTCTGCGCGACATAAGACCTAAACTCCGTAAAGCATCCGATAAAATTATCCGGATATTACTTGCTTTGAGGGGTTTGGCGACAGTTTTTCACCAAGTGCCAGTTTTGACCTATTAAAAACGCATGATAAAACACACTCATAAATTCTAATTCGCATTTTCTTACATCTGGCGACAGAGAGATTTCGATGAGCGACGACCCATATTCGGTACTTGGTGTTTCCAAGGACGCCACCGCCGCCGAAATCAAAAAGGCGTATCGACGGATTGCCAAGGAATGTCATCCGGACCTCAAGCCCGGAGACGCCGACGCCGAGGCAAAGTTCAAAGCTGCTGCCGCCGCATATGACCTGCTGAAAGATCCCGAAACGCGGGCGCGTTTTGATCGGGGGGAAATTGACTCTTCAGGTCAGGAACGTCCGCAACAACAATACTATCGAGACTACGCCGAGGCGTCTGGAAACCCCTATCGTTCCGGCCCGGGCTTTGGCGAGCAAGACGATATGTCGGACATATTCGCCGAATTCATGCGTGGTCGCGGCCAGAGTGGATTCGGGCAGCGTGGCGATTATGAATTCCATGCACCCGGGCCGAACCGGCACTATTCCCTGCAAATCAGCTTTCTGGATTCCGTCTTTGGCGCCAGTCAGAAACTGACGCTACCAAGCGGTGATCGGATCGAGGTGAAAATCCCCGCCGGTATAACCGAGGGTCAGACCATCCGGCTACGCGGCAAGGGTGAACCCGGTTATGGAGATGGTCCAGCCGGTGATGCATTGGTTACGGTTTCGGTTCTGGCGCATCCGGTCTTTCACCGTGAAGGCGATGACATTCATATCTCGCTGCCAATCACAATCGACGAGGCCGTTCTGGGAGGCAAAGTTCCTGCGCCAACAATAGATGGTGGCGTCAACGTAACGGTTCCGCCGGGGACCAGCAGCGGCAAGACACTGCGACTGCGCGGCAAGGGCGTAAAGAAAAGGGGATCAACTGATCGGGGGGATCAATTGATAGAACTGACAATAACAATGCCGGACAAAATCGACGCCGATCTGAAACAATCCATGGAATCCTGGCGAGAAAACCATCGGTATGATCCGCGCAAGGGGATGGCGAAATGACCCGCTACTATTCGGAAGAAGAGGTTGTGGTAACTGTAACCCGCCTGACCCCAGCCCGGTTGACCGAGTACCTGGCCGCAGAGATCGTGATACCGCAGAATTCGGATGACGGGCTTGTGTATCAAAGCATTGATGTCGCTCGTCTGGAACTGGCCTGCGAATTGCACGACCAGTACGATATGGAAGCCGACGCACTGTCGATGATGATTTCGCTGATTGACCAGATGCATTGCCTTCGCGCCGAACTGCGCGAGGTTCTGAACGCTGTGGAAACCCAACCTGACCCGATACGCACAAAGCTGATCGAAATCATCGGTGCCTCTCGTTTTCAAAAGTAGGCAACTGCCTAAACACCCCGGTAGCGTGGACTAGGTCAGCATCAGTTCTTAACCTGATACTCCTCGGGGACAAAAAAGGTGTAATCCCTGTCTGCGACGGCCTCGTGGCATTCATGGCAGTACGATACAGCACCGGCGCGGTCGCCTGTTGTATCCCCGAACAATGACCCATCAGGCATTACCATGATGTAGCGCCAGTCTGCGGTATCCGGGCTTGTGCCGCTGGGTAGCTTCTCCATCACAAACAGGGCGCCAGGATGAACATGATCTTCGTCCGTGACCGTCATACTGTCTTTGGCCAGAACCGAGCCAACTGGTAGTTTCTCGCCCTCCTCGAGGGTTGCGTAATTCGCCGCCATGCGATTGGCATAACTGTTTACGTACCTCTGACCGTGGGTTGCAGAAAGGTACGGCGCATCATTGAACAACGCCCAATTCTGATAATTCAAAAGAATATCCAGATGCGCGGTCGCATAACCGCGATCCATACGTCTCATCAATTCCTTGTAAATCCGCCGCGCTTCTTCTTTGGAAAGCTCGGCCGGGTTTTCAATTGCCAAGTGGGCGTCCTGCCCCTGTGATTGCGCATAAGCCGCAGGCGCCGCCCACCCAACCACGAAAATCAAAAGGGTAATCCACCCGAAAGCGTTCTTAAAAAAAACAAACATATGATAGGCCCACCTGTCCGGAGGTTCGCCGATAACTGATTGACGTGCCACGCGTGAACAATAGCAACCGCCACCAAACTCGTCTTTGTCCGGGCCATTATTTCACTGCCTTGTGCACAAGCGTGATTGCGTGGGCCCGGCTATTGCGTGCAGAACATATATATCAAATTGTACATACAAATGACAGCAGCATTACCGCCAAAGGTCGCCGTAATGCCTACCGGTTCAATCCGGCTTCGGCTTCGATCTGCTTGCGCGACTTGCGGGCGCGTTCGGTTGCCGATTTCAACTGACCGCAGGCGGCCATGATATCTTCGCCTCTTGCTTTGCGAATGGGCGATGCATAGCCGGCCTGATAAATAATGTTCGCAAAGGCCCGGATACGGTTGTTCGAGCTGCGCTTGTACGGTGCGCCGGGCCATTCGTTGAATGGGATTAGGTTGATTTTGGCCGGAATCTTGTGACGCTTGATATGTTCGATCAGACGATGGGCATCTTCGTCGCTGTCATTCACGCCCTCCAGCATCACGTATTCAAACGTGATCCGTTCCGAGTTCGACACATTGGGATAACTTGCCAGCGCTTGCAGCAACTCTTCGATATTCCAGCGCTTGTTAATTGGCACAAGCGTATCGCGGATTTCATCGGTGGTCGCGTGGAACGAGATAGCCAGCAAACACCCGATCTCGGTCGCGGCCCGTGCTATTTCAGGAACAACACCAGAGGTGCTTAGAGTGATCCGGCGACGAGACAGAGAGATACCTTCGGGATCCATTGCGATTTTCATCGCGTCACGAACATTGTCGAAATTGTAAAGCGGCTCGCCCATACCCATCAGAACGATGTTTGAAAGCAGCCGGGTTTCATTCTTTGGCGCGCCGGGAACAGGCCATTCGTCCAGATCATCGCGCGCCATCATGATCTGGCCCACGATTTCCGCAGCCGTCAGATTTCGTACAAGTTTCTGAGTGCCCGTATGACAAAACGAACACGTCAGTGTGCAACCAACTTGTGATGAAACGCACAGCGTGCCGCGATCCTCTTCGGGGATATAGACGACCTCAACCTCGTGTCCACCCGCGATGCGCACAAGGTACTTGCGTGTGCCATCTTCGGATATTTGGCGTGTCACCAGTTCGGGAATTTCGATTACGAAATTATCGGCCAGTTGCGCGCGATACGGTTTGGCAAGATTTGTCATTTCGGCAAAGTCCCGAACGCCCCATTGATAGATCCACTGCCAGATCTGGTTCACCCGCATCTTGGCCTGCTTTTCGGGCGTGCCATGTTCGATCAGCACCTCGCGCAGACGATCGCGTGTCAGGCCAACAAGATTGGTTTTCCCCTCTGGCAATTTGCGGGGGATGGTCATGACGTCTTGAGTAATCGGCGCTTTGGCGGACATGTGTAAAGACTCGAGGGCTACGGTTCCGGATGCGCCTCTATATCGGAATGCCAGCGAAGATCAAAAGAATTCGTCCGTGGTTAAAATCAATCAGTTCGCAAATGTCAGCAATGCGCTGACACGTTCCCGACCCAGTTCAACCCGGCAGGACGTGATCGCGATACCCTTCCCAGATCCTCCGCCGTACAACGCTCCGACAGCTTCGCATTGTGCGTCGCGGTAAGATGTCCAGGTCGTTTGCGCAGTCTCCAAGGCCGGAACCGCAACCGTTCGCCCCGTCACCCCGTCCAGTTCCTTGGCCGCATCCGACGCAATCGAGTAGGCGACCTCTAACGCGGATTGTACATGGTCTTCCATCTGCACGACGCACGCGCCGATTTCGACCTGAGAGCCGGCGGCAGAGCATTCAAGCGACGGATCGGCCTGAGCGGCCATTGGTAAAATCAGTAACGGGAAAATCCAGCGCATCTAAAACCTCGTCTTTGTATCCAATCAATTTCGTCAGGGTAACACGAAGCAGGAAATTGGGGTGCGTTTAGTTGGTGCAGCGTTTTTCCGCGTCTTCAATTGCCGCAGTAAAGCCGAGCAACGAAAACGTATCCTTGGTTTGCGTGCCCCGTTCCGATCGGGCAGTCAGAACCGCCTCGG
>JBPCWT010000022.1:0-2542 GCA_051009255.1 Ruegeria sp.
TCCTCAGCCCCAGATGGACCCACACATAGGGAAAGCCATACAAAACCAGAACCAGCAGCGCCGCGACCAGCCAAAGCCAGAATGGGCCGCCGCCCAGAATGAAATGCGCAAGCGTAGCGACGGCAAACCCGATCAACCCCACTGCGATCAGGCGGTACTCGTGCCGGATAAACCGGATCATGTTTTTGCGTTTAACCTTAAGCACCATTTGCGAAATGTCGCCAAGATCGCGGAAATAGACGAACCCGATACCCAGTGAAACGACTAAACCCAGAGCGAAAATGATGTTTCCTGCCATATGGTTATCCTATATTCGGGTTCCAATAGGCCGCCTGCGGGAAAACTGCGGGCGGTCAGAGATTATTGCTGTGGTGCCGCGCGTTTTATGAGAAACGCGTCGACGGCTAGCTGGGTTTCGGGGCGGGTGTTTTCGATCCCCTCGTAGGGCGCGCCATATGCTGGAGGCACATCCGGGAATTTTTCCTTTCGTGCCATGTGACGACCCAAGATGCGCACAAATTCCTGGCCGCCCCATGCGCCAACCTCGGTCGAGACTGAAAATTCTTCACGAGTATCTCGATAGAGGTCAAAGAACTTGGCCGCGATCGGGTTCTTGCCCGGAGGCGGCAAGATGAGTTTGAGCTGATCCTTGACGATCGCCTCGGGTTTTTTGTCCGAATAGATGATCACGTGATCGCGACGCGATTTGGATTCATCGTCGAAAAGTAGCGCAGCGGATTGATCCACTCCGTCAATCAGGCGGTCGCGCGGTATGAACTCATCAGCACCGGCAAAGCGCGACAAGGTGGTATAAAGGTCCGAGACGTGGATGATACTGTTGAGCAGCCCGTCCGCTTCGATCATGCCGGGCCATCGGATAAAGGCGTCAACTCGTACGCCACCTTCAGTGGTGTCGGCCTTGCCGCCACGGAAGATCATCGGTGTGAACCCAGATTGCGGTGAATATTTGGTAAAATGGCCGTTGTCGCCCATTACAATCACGATGGTGTTCTCAGCCAATCCAAGCTCGTCAATCTTGGCAAAGAGATCTCCAAGCCATTGGTCAAGTAGCTGCATTTTGTCGACATAAAGGCCGCCATTTGCGCTTTTTGGTCCGGTCCGGCCGGTCCGTGTGTTGTCCAGTGGGATCATCGGCCAGTATTGCAGGAAGAACTGATCCTCGCCACCAGCCAAGCGCTCTAGTTCTTCCATGGTCTTGTCTTGGAAGGCTTGGTTCATCTCGTCATACTTGGCCGCGTTCCAACGTTCGCCGGGTTTCATCCTAATTTCGCGGATGGGACCCCCGGCCTCGCCTTCAATCACGGTCATCATGGCCGAGGCGTCGGGGCGGAACCACTTGTCGACAGTATACTTGTCGTCATAATCGTTGATGGCTACGGAAACCTGCTCCTTAATCGCGTCATCGTGGAATATGGTTAACTGCCCCTGCTGATGAATCGCATGCTGGGCATAGTCAAACCCCTGATTCATTGCCCAGCTTTCTGAAATGTCACCCATATGCCATTTGCCAACATGACTCGTGGAGTAGCCGGCCTGCTTAAGCACTTCAGCGAGTGTAATTTCGCCACCCGGCAGGCCTTCTCCGGCAATATCAACTTGTGTGTTCCCCATACCCATACGGACAGGCAGGCGTCCGGTCATTTGTGCCACGCGCGTCGGCGTGCACGATGGTTCGGTGTACATCCGAACCATCCGCATGGCCTGATCCGAGAAGTCATTAATGTTCGGTGTTTCATACCCGCGTACTGCATTCAGCTCTGGGATGCCCATATCCCCAAAGCCCAAGTCATCGATCAGCACACTGACGATATTTGGAGGGTTTCCACCGTTACCTTCCCGAAACGCAGCTAATGCTTGGTCAACGGCTGCGTCATCTTGGGCCCATTGCGATCCAAGCTGTGCTTGAAGGATATAGAATTCCGCATCGTGTTGAATTGGGTTTTCCTGCGCCTCAGCCGATAAGGCAGCAAAGCCCATCGACAACACAAAAACACACTGCAATTTCATTCCAATCTCCCCTTCAGAATGCCGACTACACAACGCAGGCTGTTTGTCATATTGAAACATTATTATATTTGCTGTTGAAACGCTACGCTGCAAAAGCCGGGTGGAGGTAACCTCTAGATTTCTAGGGAAAGTCCGTCACACGCCGGCCATATGCAACGTGTCTTAGCGGCTGACAGGAGGAACCCCAGAAGGTTGACCAAAACCACGCGAAATGTACAAGAGAAGCGGCGTGAGTGAACCGTGTGTTTCGGCAATCAAACACTTGGCCCAAACACTGACCATCCGGTCGCGCGGACCAGTTCCTGAAATGCAATGCTTGCCAAATGAGAGTTGCCTTTTGCGTCCAGTCCCGGGCTCCATGCTGTGACCGCTGCGACGCCAGGAACGATACACAGGATGCCGCCGCCGACACCGCTTTTGGCAGGAAGTCCGACGCGGAATGCAAACTCGCCCGAGGCGTCATAAGATCCACACATCATCATCAGCGCAGTCACTCTGCGGGCGCGCTGCGCGG
>JBPCWT010000023.1:0-4405 GCA_051009255.1 Ruegeria sp.
GTCACCGACAGGCCTTGCGCGGCGACCGCTGCCGGGTTTTCGCCTGCGGCACGTACGGCCAAACCCAAGGGCGTTCGGTAAAGAACCAACCCGACAACTGCAACAAGCACAAAGGCCAGATAGGTCAGCGGCGTTTGCGAGAAAAGAGCGGGTCCAAGCAGTGGAATGTCCGACAGCAGCGGTATTTCATAGGGTTGAAACGCGACGATCTTGGGCGGGCTGGTGACCTCTGGCAAGGCCAGCCGATAGGCATAATAGGTTGACGAGGTCGCTAGCAGTGTGACACCCAGACCGACGACATGCTGGGACAATCCAAAGGGCACTGTCAGGGTGCTGTGCAACAGCCCAAACAACATCCCAACAGCCATTGCAACGCCGACACCAACCCAAAGCCCGGTGCCCGAATAGACTGCCATCCAGCCCGCAAATGCACCGGAAACCATGATGCCCTCGATGCCAAGGTTCAGCACACCGGCGCGCTCGCAGATCAACTCGCCTAAGGTGGCAAAAATCAAGGGGCTGGCGATGCGGATCGCTGCGGCCCAGAAACTAGCGGTGAAGAGGATTTCGATGATGTCCATGGCGCTAGTCCCTCACCACGCGAAACCGCGTCAGCATGATCGCCAGAACCATCAGCAAAAGGGCGACGGCCAGCATGATATCAGCCAGATAAGTTGGCACGTCCGCGGCCCGGCTCATGCTGTCGGCGCCGACAAAAATGCCTGCCACAAACAGGGCCGCAATCACCACGCCCAGCGGATTGAGCAGGGCGAGCATCGCCACGATGATGCCGGTGTAGCCAAATCCGGGTGACAGATCGAGGGTCAGGCTCCCCTTCAGCCCGGCTACCTCGGAAAACCCTCCCAAGGCGGCAAGCCCGCCAGACAGCAGCGCGGTTTTGACCAGCACCAAATTCACCGGAATGCCCGCGAAACCTGCGGCCTGTTTGTTTAGGCCCACGGCTCGCATCTCATAGCCCAAGGTACTGCGGGTCTGGATCACCCAGACGCAAAGCGCCGACATGATCGCCAGGGCGAAACCCCAGTGCAGACGCAGCCCGTCGACGATCCGTGGCAGGCGGGCCTCGGGGATCAGCCGGGCCGATTTTGGCCAGCCCATCCCCATCGGGTCTTTCAACGGCCCCTCCAGCAACATTGATATGAACAGCAGGAAGATGAAGTTGAAAAGCAGGGTCGTCACCACCTCATCCACCCCAAACCGGGTTTTCAGAAGCGCAGGCACCAGCAGCAGAACCGCACCCGCAAACACGGCAATCAGGGCAATTACAGGAAGGATCACGCCACTTGGCCATGCCAAGGCTCCGGTCCCCAATAAAACCGTGATCAGGGCCCCGGCGTATAGCTGCGCTTCGGCCCCGATGTTCCAGAACTTGGCCCGAAAGGCCACGGCAACGGCAAGCCCGGTAAAGATCAGCGGTGTTGCCCGGTTGAGCGTTTCAAGAAGCGCGAATTTCGACCCAAATGCGCCCTTGATGATCAGGCCCAGAACCGAAAAGGGGTTTGCGCCCGCGACCATTGCCAACAGCGATGCGATCACAATTGTCGCAGACAAGGCCAGTGCAGGGGGGACCAGCTTGCGCGCAAAGCTGGGGTTGTTGATCGGTTCAAGACGCATGCGCAGTCTCGTTTTCAAACCCTTGTCCAGCCATCCAGAGGCCCAGTTCCGCAGGCGTCATATCCCCTCGGCGAAAACCGGGTGAAAGCCGCCCGTCGGCAATCACATGGATGACATCGGACAAGGCCATGACCTCATCCAGATCTTCCGAGATCAGCAGGATCGCGGCCCCTCTGGCGCGGGCTTCCAGCAACTGGCCGTGCACATAATTGACCGCGCCGATATCCAGTCCGCGCACGGGTTGATTGGCCAGAATAACCTGCGGCGCGGCCTCAAGCACGCGGCCCAGGATCAGCTTTTGCATGTTCCCACCGGACAAAAGCCGGATCGGCGTGTCCGCGCCCGGACAGCGCACATCGTATTTATTGATGATGGCCTCGGCAAAGGCCCGTGAACCGCGCCAATTCAGCCAACCAGCCTTGCTGAACCCTGTTGAGCCATAGCGCTCAAGAATTGCGTTCTCGGTCAGATCAAAATCCGCAATCGTCCCGGTTTTATGCCGGTCTTCGGGGATGCGGGCGATGCCACTTTTTACCGCTTCGCGCGGGGTCCAGCGGTCGATCTCAGATCCGCCGATCTCGATCCGCCCCTCGGCGGGTTTCACTAGCCCGCCAACCACATCCGCGATCGCGGCTTGGCCATTGCCGGAAACGCCAGCCAGGCCGATGATTTGCCCGGCATGCAAAGACAGGGACACCGACTTGAGCCCCGGGGCGTTGCCGACATCCGGCGTTGCGACGCGATCCAGTTTCAATAAAACACGCCCGGGCGTCGATTGGGGTACCTCGGGTGGTGTCGCCTCCGTGCCCATCATCAGGGTCGCCAGCGCGTGTTTGTCAGTATCGGCGGTGCGAACGCCGCCCGTTATCTTACCGTGCCGCAACACGACAACTCGGTCCGATATCGCCATAACCTCATGCAGTTTGTGCGAAATGAATATGACCGACAAACCATCCGCGATGGCGAGCCGGAGGGTCGCGAACAAATCATCCGTTTCCTGCGGTGTCAGAACTGCGGTCGGCTCATCGAGAATAAGAATGCGCACGTCGCGGTAAAGCGCTTTGAGTATCTCGACCCTTTGCCGTTCACCCACCGTCAGCGCCCCGACACGGGCATCCGGCGAAACGGCCAGGTGATACTTTTGAGACAGCGCCTTGATCCGGTCGCGGGCTGCCGATCGTCCCGCGCTTGGGCTTAGTAGTGAACTGACCCCAAGCGTGATGTTTTCCAGCACGGTCAGGTTGTCGGCCAGGGTGAAATGCTGGTGCACCATCCCCACACCCGCATCCAGCGCGGCGCGAGAGTTTCCCGGTGGCAGGGTCTTGCCAAACACCCGAACAGTGCCGCTGTCAGCCGTGTATTGGCCAAAGAGGATGTTCATCAGCGTTGTCTTTCCCGCTCCGTTTTCACCGAGCAAGGCAACAACTTCACCCTCGTTCAATGAAAGGCTGACCGCATCATTTGCGGTCAGCGCGCCAAAGCGTTTGGTGATGGCGTCGAGGGTCAGCGCCTCAACAACAGAGGTGCCCATGGGTGGTTATGACGACGTCGGTTCGTCGTCGTTGATGGTCACAGAGAATGCGCCCGATTTGATGTCGGCCTCGCGTTGCTTGACAAGTTCAAGCGCCGGGGCAGGTACCTTGCCGTCGAATGTGCCCAAGGGTGCTAGGGAGGTTCCGCCCTGGTTCATAAAGGAATAGATCCCATAGTCAGCGGCTGCAAAGCTACCGGCCTGCACTTCGGCAATGGCCTTGTCCAGGGTTGGTTCAAAGTGCCAGATCGCCGAGGCGACCACCGTGTCAGGATATTCCGGCTGCGTGTCGATCACGTTGCCAATTGCAAGAATGCCCTTTTCCTTGGCGGCGTCGGAAACGCCGAAACGCTCAGCATACAAGATATCTGCGCCGTTTTCGATCATCGCAAAGGCCGTTTCCTTGGCTTTTGGCGGATCAAACCAGCTGCCGATAAAGCTGACCTGGAAGGTGATATCGGGGTTCATCTCACGTGCACCGGCCATAAAGGCATGCATCAGGCGGTTCACTTCCGGGATTGGAAAGCCGCCAACCATGCCGATATTGCCCGTCTCGGTCATGGACCCGGCAATGATACCGGACAAGTAAGAGGCGTCCTGGATATAGTTGTCGAAAACCGCAAAATTGGGCAGCGCCGGGTCTTCCTTGAAGCTTGAGCCCATCAGGAAGGCGACTTCGGGATACTCCGCGGCGACTTCCCGCGCCTCTTGTTCGGCGCCAAACACCTCGCCGATAATCAGCTTGTTGCCTGCCTCGGCATATTCGCGGATCACCCGGGCGTAGTCTGTGTTGCTGACGTTCTCCGAGAAGCTATAGGAAATATCTCCGCGATCCTGCGCTGTCAGCGCGGCGTTGTGGATGCGGCTGACCCATTGCTGCTCGACGGGCACGGTATAGATCCCGGCGGTTTTTATCGTTTCTGCGGCTGCAACGCGACCAGCCCCAAGCAAAAGCGACGACGCTGCGGTCGTCATCAGAAATTGGCGGCGGTTGAGAAATAGTGATGTTTTCATGATGTCCTCCCCGTGGCAATTGACGTTGAGTAACACGTAATTTTATCATTTGGTCAAGAAATTTGAGAACGAGCGGGCCGCGACGGCCAGCACTTGCTCAGAAAATGTGCTTGGGTTCAGGATTCATAACCAGAATATGACGATAGCAGCGAGAGCTCAGGCTAACACGAAGACGCCCGTCAGATTGCGCTAGACATTGCGAAGACCCGCCAATACGACATCTCG
>JBPCWT010000024.1:0-13111 GCA_051009255.1 Ruegeria sp.
TGTGCCACCAGCGCACTTTCGACCTCGGCCGTGCCCATCCGGTGGCCCGAGACGTTGATCACGTCATCGACGCGGCCGGTGATCCAGTAATCGCCATCCTCGTCACGCCGACAGCCATCGCCGGAAAAGTAATAGCCCTTGTAATCGCTGAAATAGGTCTTTTCGAACCGCTCGTGATCGCCCCAGACGGTGCGCATCTGACCGGGCCAGCTGTCTTTGATACAAAGAACTCCCTCGACGCCGTTGCCGTCAATCTCGACACCTGACTGTGGATCCAGAACTACCGGAACAATGCCAAAAAATGGCTTCATGGCAGAACCAGGCTTCATTGCGTGCGCGCCGGGCAGCGGCGTCATCAGGTGACCGCCGGTTTCTGTCTGCCACCATGTATCGACGATAGGACAATTGCCCTTGCCCACAACCTCGTTATACCAATTCCACGCCTCTGGGTTGATCGGTTCGCCAACCGTGCCCAACACTTTGAGGTCGCTCAGGTCGCATTTTTCGACGAATTCGTTGCCTTGCCCCATCAACGCGCGAATTGCCGTAGGCGCAGTGTAGAACTGGTTAACCTTGTGCTTTTCGCAGACCTGCCAGAAACGGGATGCATCAGGGTAGGTTGGCACGCCTTCGAACATCAGCGTCGTCGCACCATTTGCCAGAGGGCCATATACGATATAGCTGTGACCAGTGACCCAGCCGACATCCGCCGTACACCAGTAAATATCGCCTTCGTGGTAGTCGAACGTGATTTCGTGGGTCAAAGACGCGTAAACGAGATAGCCGCCTGTTGTATGCACCACACCTTTTGGCTGTCCGGTTGAGCCAGAGGTGTAAAGGATAAACAGCGGGTCTTCGGCATTCATCTCGGCCGGTGCGCAATAGTCATCAGCCTCCAACGCCATTTCGTTATAGTCATAATCGCGACCGTCAATCCACGTCGTCTGTCCACCTGTTCGTTTTACGACCAGGCATTTGACCGAGTCCTTGCAATGCAAAAGGGCTGCATCGGCATTAGACTTTAGCGGTGTTTTGCGTCCGCCGCGTGGTGCCTCGTCCGCGGTGATGACGACCTTGGCATCGCACCCATTGACGCGAGCAGACAGCGCATCCGGAGAAAATCCTGCAAAAACAATAGAGTGAATCGCACCGATGCGGGCGCAAGCCAACATGGCATAGGCCGCCTCGGGGATCATTGGCAAATAAATAACCACCCGGTCGCCCTTGCGTACACCCATCGACTCCAAAATGTTCGCCATACGGCAGGTGCGTCGGTGCAGTTCGGCATATGTAATATGCTGCGCTTCGTCTGTCGGCTCGTCCGGTTCCCAGATGATGGCAGTTTGATCGCCGCGTGTTTTCAGGTGGCGGTCAAGACAATTGGCGGCAACATTCAACGTACCGTCGGCGTACCAGTTGATGCTGACATTGCCAAAGTCATAGTTGACGTCCTTGACCTGAGTATAGGGTTTGATCCAGTCAATTCGCTTGCCTTGCTCGTCCCAAAACTTTTCGGGGTTGTCGATCGAGGCCGCATACATGTCGGCGTATTTTGCAGCATCGACATGCGCGCGGGCGACGGTTTCGGCGGATGGCGGGTATACCTTGGCATCTGCCTGAACAGCGGTGGTCATTTCTGAGGTTCCTCCCTCTGGACTGGATTGTGTGGGATCGATATTGCCGAGTGTTTAAGCATTGTCGATCTGCTTCCTCCCCAAAGCGAATAATACGGAGATTGGAAAAGAAATAAATAAATAGCGGTAATCCTTACATTTGTTTGTAAATAAATTTCTTTCGTTTGCGGGGTACTGTAAAGAATTTGAGTTTCAGTGATTTTACTCTCATATTTTTAGTAAGTAACTGGTTAATGAAAATTTTAGGCCTCAGTTCAATTTTGACGTGTTCGATGTTTGGGCGCTGGTGTCCCGGATCACTGCTCTAAATCTATTGCACAAGCCGACTGCAAAGTGCTTGCAACGGGGGTTGGCACATTTGAATGTTGGCACTAGCTTGGCTGGTAAGCCTCCGACAAAGGAGGCGCCAACCAGGGAGATTTTAGTATGAACAGGATCATGAGCGGTGCGGCTGTTGCCGCGCTAAGCTTTGCTTTTGTAGCAGAAGCTTCGGCAACGGAATGGAACGCTTCGGTCTGGGGCAAACGTCGCGCCTTTACCGAGCATGTCGAAAAGCTTGCCGAATTGGTAAACGAAAAAACCGGCGGCGAATTCACTATCAACGTTAGCTATGGCGGTTTGTCGAAACCCAAGGAAAACTTGGACGGCATTGAAATCGGTGCGTTTGAAATGGCGCAGTTCTGTGCTGGATACCACCGGGACAAGAACCGCGCGATTACCGTACTCGAGCTTCCTTTTCTGGGTGTAAATACATTGGACGAAGAAGTCGCGGTCAGCCACGCGGTTTACGATCACCCGGCAGTCAAGGATGAAATGGCGCAGTGGAACGCACGCATCATCATGACATCACCTATGCCACAGTATAATCTGGTCGGTACGGGTGACCCGCGCGACCAGCTTGCTGAATTCGAAGGAATGCGCGTTCGTGCAACCGGTGGCTTGGGGCAGGCGTTCGAGGCCGTAGGCGGGGTGCCAACGTCGGTTCCGGCGACCGAGGCATTCAATGCGATGGAGTCTGGCGTCGTTGATACAGTGGCCTTCGCTCAGCACGCGCATCTTTCTTTTGGAACGATAAACGAGGCTGACTGGTGGACCGCGAACCTGAATCCCGGAACGGTTAACTGTCCGGTGGTGGTCAACATCGAAGCGTATGATGCTCTGTCCGCTGAACACCGCGAGGCGTTGGACAGCTCGGTCGAAGAGGCAATCAGCCATTACCTTGGAAACTATGGTGACCTGCTTACAAAATGGGATGGCGTACTGGAAGAAAAGGGCGTGCAAAAAGTCATGATTGACGACGCGGTGCTTGAAGAGTTTCGCGCCAAAGCAGCCGACCCAATCCGGGAAAAGTGGATAGAGGACATGTCCGCACAAGGACTGCCGGCGCAGGATTTGTACGATCTGGTTCAGGCCACGCTAAAACAGCAGCGCGGTGGTAACTGATTATTGAAACCGGGCGCCGATTGGCGCCCGGACTCTCTATAATCTTTTTCTGACAGAGGATTTTCAGGATGGCAGGACATGCCACGGTTCTGGAGGATGGCAGCCTCCTAAGCCGGTTAGATTTGCGCTTACAAAAGCTTGAACGTTTTTTTGCTTTGTTAAGCGGTTTGGGCGTGTTCGCGCTGATGGTCTTGGCGGTTGTTTCTGTCGGGGGGCGAAATGCCTTTAATTCTCCTTTGCCCGGATATGTGGACTGGATCGAACAGGCGATGCCCCTGATCGCCTTTTTGGGCGTTTCCTTTGTGCAGCGGGAAGGTGGTCACATTCGCATGGATATCTTCATCGCGCGACTTCACGGGCGCGCGCTTTGGCTGTTTGAACTTACATCCGTTTTGCTAATCCTGATCCTTATGATGGCGCTTGTCTGGGGCAGTTGGGCGCATTTCGACAGATCATTTGATTTCGGTGCACCGCTTTGGAGCCGGGACAGTTCAATCGATATCGGAATCCCGATATGGCCAGCCAAGTTGCTGGCTCCGCTTGCCTTTACCGTTTTGTGTCTACGGCTCATTCTGCAGGTGTGGGGGTATGGCAGGGCATTCGTGCTGGGACTTGACCGGCCCGTCGCTGTTCCGCTCCTCCAGGACACTGCTGCGCAGGCTGCTGCAGAGGCCGAGCAGTTGGAAGGGCGGGAATAGCACATGGACACGATTGAAATCGGTCTTTGGGTTACGGGTGGTCTGCTGGTTCTTGTCGTAACCGGAATGCGGGTGGCTTTTGCCGCAGGGCTGGCCGGATTAGTTGGGTTGATCTGGATCTTTTGGGCCAAGTTTGACTATGATCCGGATCGGTTTGGCAAGGCTTTGACAGTTGCGATCAAGACCGCCGGGCAAGTTCCGCATTCCAAGGTAGCGTCACACACTCTTAGTCTCATACCGACGTTCATTTTGATCGGTTATCTCGCATACTATGCAGGGCTTACTCGGGCCATGTTCGAGGCCGCAAAACGATGGGTGGCCTGGGTTCCCGGCGGCCTTGCGGTTTCAACCGTTTTTGCCACAGCGGGTTTTGCGGCCGTGTCCGGTGCTTCGGTCGCCACGTCAGCGGTTTTCGCCCGTATCGCGATCCCCGAAATGCTGAGCGTGGGTTACAACAAACGCTTTGCGGCAGGGGTTGTGGCAGCAGGTGGAACGCTGGCATCACTTATCCCGCCGTCGGCCATCCTTGTGATCTATGCGATAATAGTCGAACAGGATGTCGGCAAACTTCTTCTTGCGGGGTTTATTCCCGGAGCCTTTTCGGCGGTGATTTACGGACTGCTGATTATCGGTATTGCCGTGGTGTTCAAATCGGTCGGCCCACCGGTGACCGGTTTCACTTGGAAACAAAGGTTTGCGGCCTTGCCCGGAGCCTTTCCCATTGTTGCTGTAATTCTGATAATCATCTGTTTCGTATACAACCCGTTTGGTGAAAAAGCTTGGGGAACGCCAACCGAAGGCGGCGCAATCGGGGCTTTTATTGTCTTCTGCTTTGCACTTTTCCATGGAATGCGGTGGACACAACTCAAATCCGCGCTTTTGGAAACAGCCAAGCTGACCGCGATGATCTTTTCTATCATCTGGGGCGTTTTGATCTATGTGCGTTTTCTAGGCTTCGCAGATCTTCCGGGTGTTTTTTCGGACTGGATTACGTCGCTGGAAATGTCGCCAATGCTTATCCTGATTTGCATTCTTCTGGCCTATGCGGTTTTGGGAATGTTCATGGATGCGATTGGGATGCTGCTGCTGACATTGCCCGTGGTTTACCCGGCGGTGATGGCCTTGAATGGAGGGGAGGCTGTAAGCGCCGCTGAAAGCGCCTTTGGCATGTCGGGTACGATGTGCGCCATCTGGTTTGGCATTCTAGTGGTGAAAATGGCCGAGTTTTGTTTGATCACCCCGCCAATAGGGTTGAATTGCTTTGTCGTTGCCGGTGTTCGACCTGACCTAAGCGTGCAGGACGTGTTCAGGGGGGTGATGCCCTTTTTCGTTGCGGATGCGATTACCATCGCCTTGCTCGTGGCATTTCCTGGCATTGTACTATACCTGCCATCTCTGGCCGGATAAAAAATGCCCCGGTTGTTGCCCGGGGCAGTCAGGATAAATGTGTTTTTGTTACGCAGCCCGCATCAGCATTCCAAACAAATCTCGCGGATCGTCTGGATCTGCCAGCATGTCTAAAGGTTCATAAAAACCAGCATCTTCAATCACGTTCTTTATGTACCGTAGGGCTGAAAAATCCTCGATCGCGAAACCGACGCTGTCGAACAGGGTTATCTGGCGATCATCCTTGCGCCCTTGTGCTTGACCGGACATCACTTTCCATATTTCGATAACTGGATGATCAGGTTCCAGAGCTTGAATCTCGCCCTCGATCCTAGTTTGTTCAGGGTACTCGACGAAGATTTCGGAACGCAGCAGGATGTCCCGGTGAAGTTCGGTTTTTCCCGGGCAGTCGCCGCCAATCGCGTTTATGTGCACGCCTGGACCAACCATGTTGTCCGTCAGGATTGTGGCGTATTTTTTGTCGGCGGTGCAGGTGGTGATGATCTGCGCACCTTCGATTGCGTCTTCGGCGGTTTTACAGGCAACAACTGTCAGGCCTTTGCCCCGCAGATTGGCTGCGCATTTTGCCGTTGCATTCGGATCGACGTCATACAGGCGTACTGTGTCGATGCCGCACATGGTCTTAAAGGCAAGGCACTGAAACTCGGACTGGGCCCCATTTCCGATCATGGCCATCGTAGTGGAACCCTTGGGTGCAAGGTATTTACCCACCAGCGCCGAAGTGGCCGCAGTGCGTAATGCCGTCAGTAATGTCATCTCGGTCAGCAGGGTGGGGTAACCGGTGTAAACGTCCGCCAGCAAGCCAAAGGCCGTCACGGTTTGCAGCCCTTCCGACGTATTTTTGGGGTGACCGTTAACGTATTTGAAGCCATAGGCCTCACCATCGGATGTTGGCATCAATTCGATCACGCCGTGCGGGGAATGGGCCGGAATACGCGGTGTTTTATCGAAACTCTCCCACCGTTTGAAATCCGTTTCGATCTGTGCGGCGATCTGAACGATCATCTGCTCGACACCAATGTGGTGAACAAGGCGCATCATGTTGTCGACCGAAACGAAAGGAACGAGCGCCTTTTCAGAAGGTTGAACCATTTAGAAGCTCCGGGTTGGGCGGTCAAAGATGCGGCGACCCATCAACGATGCCGCCAAATCGACCATGAGTTGTGCGGTGCGCCCGCGTTCATCAAGAAATGGATTCAGTTCAACCAGATCCAATGAACACACAAGGCCGCTTTCGTGCAGCAATTCCATTGCAAGATGCGCCTCGCGCTCTGTCGCGCCGCCGGGAACAGTCGTGCCGACAGCAGGCGCGATTGAAGGCTCAAGGAAATCCACATCAAGCGAAACATGCAGTATTCCGTTCGCGGCCCGCACTTTGTCAAGAAACGCGACCAGTGGTGCTTTGATACCGTTTTCGTCAATACTGCGCATATCTGCCAGCATAGCCTTGTCCTTTTCTAAGGCGGCCCGTTCAGCAGGATCGACGGACCGCAAGCCGATCATACCAACACGATCCGTCGGCACCGTTGCAGGCAGGGCAGGGAACGCCTCGAATCCCGGTCTGCCCGTAAAGTACGCGACAGGAGTACCGTGCAAATTTCCGCTGCCAGTGCTTTGCGGCGTGTGAAAATCGCTATGAGCATCCAGCCACAACACGAAAAGGGGTCGACCGATGCCTTGGGCATGCGCGGCCATTCCTGCAACCGTTCCCATCGACAACGCGTGATCGCCACCCAAAAATATCGGCAGACCATTTGGGGCCGCATCTTTTGCGGTGCGGATCAAGGCTTGGGTCCAGCCCACACATTGCGGCAGGGAAAACAGATGCTCGTGCTGGGGAATATCAACGTTGTCCGGGCTTACGTTTCCCAAATCTTGGACTGTGAGACCAAGATCGCTCAGCGCTTTGGGTAATCCCGCGACGCGATAGGCGTCAGGGCCCATTCGACACCCTTGTCGCCTTTTGCCTGAATCCATGGGGACACCGGCAAGAATGATGTTTTGCATATCCATGTTGCCATTTAATGGGACAACACGGGTTGCTGGAAGAGGGCAAATTGTTCAAAATGTCAGGCAACAGACCAAAACGGAAGAAGTTGATGGACGATCTGGATAATCGACTGTTAAGCGCGCTGCACAGGGATGCCCGTGCGTCGCTGTCCGAACTTGCGGAACTGCTGGGCGTAACCCGAACAACCGTGCGCAGCCGGTTGCAACGGCTTAAAAGCTCTGGCGAGATCATCGGCTTTACCGTGTTAACTCCGCAAGATGTGGCGCAAAGCCCGGTTCGTGGGTTGATGATGCTGGAAATCGAGGGCCGCGGAACAGAGCGGATCATGTCCAGAATTTCGGCGATGCGACAGGTGCGGGCGGTACATTCCACCAACGGTGCCTGGGATTTGATTGCAGAGATCGGTACCGAAACTTTGGCAGAGCTGGACGAAGTGTTGTTCCAGATACGCCGCTTGGACGGGGTGACAAAGTCTGAAACCAACCTTCTGCTATCAACGCGCAAGGGAAGATACTGAATTTTTGTAGGATGACCTCGCCAAACCTTGCGCAGCGCTTTGTAACTTAAAGAATTTGTGCCAAAGTGCCGCAAACTGGACACCGTACAAGTTTTGCAAGCAACGGCAATATGTTCCGTTGCGAAGTGATTGCTAAAGGCTCTTTACGGCCCTTGGGTAAGGACATTCGGTATGACCGCACAGGAGCAAATTGAAGAGCCTCGTGTTGAAAAGTGGGCTGAAAAACTCGCAGCATTAATTGAAAAACCGCTGGTTAAAATCGCGGTTCCAGTCCTTATCACGCTTATCGCCTTGTTTGTACTGCATGACCTATCCGCGCACGTAAAATGGACGGATGTTCAGGCTGATATTGCCGCTAAACCGTGGCGGTTCCTGTTCTACGCCCTGTGTTGGACTGCTTTCAGCTTTGCCTCGATGGCGCTGTACGATGTTTTGGCGGTGCAAAGCGTGGCACAGGGCAAAGTTCCTTTGCCTGTTGCCGGTATGGCCGGTGCAAGCGGATATGCTGTTTCGAACTGTCTGGGATTTTCTTACATCACCGGAACCGCAATTCGCTATCGGATTTATGCGTCACTGGGGCTTGATCTGGCAAAGGTTGCAGGCGTGATTGCAACGTCTTGGGTGGCGTTTTGGATGGGTTTAACGCTTATTCTTGGGGTTCTCATGACACTTCATCCGAACGGCGTTTCTAAGGTTTTGCCGATTAGCGAGGTGACTGAAACCGTTATTGGTATCGGGCTGCTTGTTGGTCTTTCCATTCTTTTGTTTTGGCTGGCGCGCGGTGGTCGCAGGCTTTCCTTTGCGGGCTTTGGTTTCGATTTACCCGGAGGGCGGTTGGCCAGCTTGCTGACCCTGTCGGCGGTTGGCGATCTTTTTGGCTCTTCGATGACACTTTATGTGTTGATGCCTGATGATTTAGGCGTTGGGTTTCCATTTTTCTTTACCGTGTACATCGCCGCGATCGCTGTCGGCATTCTGAGCCACGCCCCCGGCGGCATTGGCGTTTTTGAGGCGACTTTGATCGCCGGGCTGGGCGCTTCAGGCCGGTCCGATGTTATCGCGGCACTGTTGTTGTACCGGGTGGTCTACACGTTTTTGCCCTTTGCAATCACATGCCTGTCAATTGCTATCACGTGGGCTTTGACCCGACGCCGAACAATCGGAGGCGCGGCCACTTGGGCGTACAGGGTTGTACGCCCGATCATCCCGATGGTCGCGGCCGGTGTGTCCGCAGTAGCCGGGGTGACATTGCTGGTTTCAGGGGCACTACCGTCCAATTCGCAAAGCTTGAGCGCGTTAAGCGAGTTTCTTCCTCTGTCATTTGTTGAAGCATCGCACTTGACTGGCAGTATCGTCGGCGTATTGCTGATCCTGATTTCCCGTGGCCTGTTTCGAAAACTTCATCGGGCATGGTTGATGGCAATGGCGCTTATGGTTATCGGCTTTTTTGCGTCGCTGGCAAAGGGATTGGACACGCACGAAGCGCTGAGCATGTTGGCAACCATTGCTCTGTTAGCCATGTTTCGTGGTGCATTCTATCGCGTCAGCGGTGCATCGGTATTTCGCCTAAACATTCCATGGCTTGTCAGTGTTTTTGCATTGATGGCAGTCATCTTTTGGATCGGGCTTTTTGCATATTCTCATGTGCAGTATCAGAATGCATTGTGGTGGGACTTTGCCTGGAGCGGCGATGCCTCGCGGTTTTTGCGTTCCAGCCTTGTCGTGGCTTTGATTTTGGGGACGGTCGCAGTTAACTCGTTGTTCGGGCACCAGATACCAGAAGTGAAGCTGACGGAAATCCCCGATGTGGTTCATCGTCTTTGCATGGAATGCGAAGACACCGAGGCGCAGATATGTCTGACCGGAGATAAGCAGTTCCTGATTTCACCAGACGAGACTGCTTTCATTGCTTATGCCGACACCGGAAACGCTCTGATTTCCAAGGGCGAACCGGTCGGCGACATTGGTGCAGGACAGAAGTTGATCTGGCAGTTGCGCGAAATGGCTGACCGCGAGGGCAAACTCTGCGCTTTTTACAGCGTTTCAACCAGTTACCTGCCGACCTTTCTGGACCTGGGCCTTTCCATCCTGAAAATCGGCGAAGTCGCCCGAGTACCGCTTGAAGGTTTCTCGCTAGACGGAAAACCAAAAAAGGGATTCCGCCAAGCCAAAAACCGGGCGGAGCGAGAAGGATATGTTTTTGAGATCATTCCAAAGGAAGAACTTGCGCCAATTCTGCCCGAGTTGCGCAAAATTTCTGATCATTGGCTGTCAAACAAAGCAGGAGAAGAAAAGGGTTTTGCGCTAGGCGGTTTTAGCGAAGGTTATCTGTCTAACTTTGATCATGCCGTTTTGCGAAATGGTGAAACCGGCAAGATCGTGGCGTTTGCCAATCTGTTTCAGGGAGGAAACAAGAGCGAATTGTCGTTGGATCTGATGCGATATGAGCCTGAAAGCCCGAGCTTTGTAATGGATGCGCTGTTTGCAGAAATGATGGTTTGGGGGGCAGAACAGGGTTTTCACTGGTTCTCATTGGGCGCGGCACCGTTTTCAGGTATTGAAAACCGGCAACTGGCTTCGATTTGGAACCGGATTGGTGGTTTCGTCTACAAACACGGCGAGCAGTTCTATCATTTTGAAGGATTACGGGCCTTCAAGCAGAAGTTTGACCCAGAGTGGAGCCCGAATTACCTGGCCAGTCCCGGCGGCCTGGCGGCGCCGCGCATACTCTACGAGGTCAACATTCTCATTTCCGGCGGCATTCGTGGACTGACAAAGTAACTTACTTAGTTCAGGCTGACCCCCGTCGGTGTTTCCTGCAGCAAGTCACCCCAGTCGGTGCGATAGGCCATTTCTGCCAGTACCGTTTTTGGCAAAAACTCTTGATTTTGCCGGATCTGCCATCCGCCGCCCAAACCTTTGTAGATAGCCACCAAATTAGACGAGACCTGTTGACGGGCCTCTATCAGGTTGGCCTGAGATCGTAACAGGGCGGTTTGCGTGTTCAGGACACGCGAATAGTCAGCGATCCCATCTGTGTACTGGCTGACCGCGATATCAGTAGCCTTGCGCGAGGCATCGACGCTGCGCTGGTAAAATGCAACTTGCTTTCGCGCTAGCGCATATGCTCCCATCGCACTTTCAACCTCGGAATATGCGGTTAGAACCGTGTTTTGGTAGTTTGCAATAAGCCCTTGGTACGCGGCATCTTGCGCGCGCACGTTGTTTTTGACGCGACCATAGTTAAGGACATTCCAAACAACGCCCGCACTGGCCAGCCCTGTGCCGCTGCTAGAGCTGAACAAATCTCGACCGCTTGACGCTTGCAGGCCAATTGTCCCTGACAAAACGAACTGTGGATAGAGATCGACCATAGCGATGCCGACCTCGGCGGACTGTGTAGCCGCAGCCAATTCTGCGGCGCGAACATCTGGGCGGCGGCGTAACAACTCTGCCGGTACACCCACGGCGACGTTGCTGCGGGATGACGGAATGCGCCCCGACCCGCGCAGCAGGCCGTTCATTCGTGACGGGGTAGTTCCCAACAAAATGGCCAAAGCATTCTTTGATTGCAGGAGATCGCTTTCTAGCGCAGGCACCAGCGCTTGAGTGTTGTTCAGCAGTGCCTTGGATTCCTGAACATCCAACTCGGTCGTCACACCGTTGTTAAAGCGCAGTTCCGTCAGATCAGCCGACTTCTGTTGCAAGTCGATGTTTTCGCGGGCGACAACCAGTGATTCCTGCAATGCGCGAACATTGATGTACAGCGCAGCTACATCCCCTGTCAGCGTAACAAGTGCGTCGTCGTAATTGGCGACTTGCAGTGCCAGATTTGATTTTGCCGCCTGAACACCACGCCTTTGCGCTCCCCAGACATCCAGCTCCCATTGCGCGTCAAAGCCCACCTGAGATGTAGCAAATTCGGTGTCCAGGGGAATGATCCGGTTGATGTCCGCTATCGGACCCAGGTTTTCGCTAATACGACGCCGTTGAATTGATCCGGCTGCGACCTGCGACTGGGGATACAGCTCGCCAAATGCGATGCCCAATTGCGCGCGCGCCTGAAGAACACGGGAGCCAGCAACCTGAAGCGTCAGGTTTTGGGCATAAGCCTCGGACACAAGTCTGTTGAGGGTGGGATCATTAAATGTTTCCCACCACTTTACCACTGGTGCGCTGCGCGACGTTAGACCGCTGCTTTGGCTTGCGCTGGGATTGTTCACCTCGATCCACTGTTGGACAACCGGAGAGCTTGGCCGCACGAAATCCGGCCCAACTGGTGCGCAACCGGTCAGCACTATCGAAACGCCGAACACAGTTGCCAATTTGTTGAAATAGACCGATCTAAGCTTTTGCGCACAAACCGTTTTTGTTTTCTTGCTCATCGTCAGATATCCAACGGCCTGATGAAATTGGCGAAAGAGTACAGGCGGATATTGATGCGCCTGAGAAATTCAAAACTCTTGCCCTGACCGGTATAGATTGCCACTGCCGCATGTCCACCAGCGGGGAATTCATGCCCCTCTGGCAGATCCACAGTGATCTGAACGGCAATCCGCCCCGGTAACTTTGGCACCTCGAATCCGGGCAGGCGTCCCGATGGAAGGTACTGGCCCTGTCGGGTAGCCCACCAAATCGCCTCGACTTTGCCTGTCAGAATTTCCCCCGGATACAGGTCCAAAGCGACCTCGACTGATTGGCCGGGCTCGACAAATTTCAGGTTTTGCTGACGAAAGGTGGCCAGAATATATGGATCGTCTTTGGTTACAAAGCTGGCGATAGCCCCCAGCCTGACATCGCCAACAACAAGTCCCGGGCGCGCCTGTTGCGACACGATCATCCCGTTTTCCGGCGCATAGATCGTTGTGTTTTCAAGAAAATACTCGGCTTCTGTCAATTGAGCTTTGGCCTGTAAAATGCCGGTGTTGACCCCGTCAATTTGGGATTCGATCACAAGTTGTGCCTTTTTCAGATTGGCTTCGGCCTGTTTGACCTGCGCCTGGTCTTCCGTGACCTGCTCATCCCAACGATCAAGTTCATCCTGACGGGCTCCACCAGCAGGAACGAGGTTCTCGTATCGGGCCTTTTGCGTCATAGCATAGGCCAGTTGAGCGTTGGCGCGTTCAATTGACTCTGTCGCGGCGATCACATCCTGCTCTAGGATTTTGGCGTTTTGCTGCGCTGCAACCAATTGGGCCTTGGCATTATCTACAGCCAGCGAAAACACGGTATCGTCAAACCGGTACAGAGGATCGCCTTTTGTCACCTGGGTATTGGGTTCGACCAGAACCTCGGACAGGATCGTTGGCTGCGTCAACTTGGGAACAATTTGGATTGTCGAACGAACGACGTGACTGTCGACAGAGAACGGCTGGAAAAACCTGAGCGCCACTAAAAATAT
>JBPCWT010000025.1:0-7904 GCA_051009255.1 Ruegeria sp.
TTCATGCCAAAGGCCGAGCGGTCGCCTGAGCTTTCTTCCCATTTTCCACTGATCTGGTTGGTCAGTTTTACGCGAACGCCAAGCAGCGGTTCGATGCCCAATTCCCTGTAGACGCCAATGACGGTATCGGCTTCTTTCGGGCTTTCCAGAACGATGACAGTGTTAAAGCCGATTTTGCGGCTGAGGATGGCAAGCTGGATAAACTCGGCATCCTTGACGCCGTTGCAGACAATCAGTGCCTCGCTGGCCAGCCGGTGCGCCAGTGCGATGACCAGCTCGGGTTTCGAACCGGCCTCGAGCCCGTAATTGTAGCGCTTGCCGAACGCGACAATCCGGTCGATGACCTGTGCCTGCTGGTTCACCTTGATCGGAAACACACCGCGATAGCTGCCGTTGTAGCCCGTGCGCGCGATGGCATCACGGAAGCTGTCATTTATATGGGCGATTTCGTTTTCAAGGTAGGAACTGATCCGCAGGATCATGGGCGCCTTGATCCCGCGTTGATCCAGATCTTTCAGTATGTCCGGCAAGCTGATGGCCGCCGCGTCCGGCGCCATTGGGTTGCGAAGCCCGATCTCGCCGCCCGCTGTCACCTCGATGAGGTTTTTACCCCATTTCTCGACCCCATAGATGGAATGCGGTGCGTCGGGCGATTGTTTCAATCAAGTCAGTCCTTGCGATCAGGTGGCCGGGTTCGCGCCCGCCAAAACGGCAGGTGCATGATTCTTCCAAGTGTAATCTGTTTGATGGGTTGTGCGCAGGTTAGTGGAAATCGTTCAGCCAGATTTCAACCTGTGCCGGTCAAACAGAGTCTGATGGCGGGGGCGAAAGAGTCTCGCCCTTGGTCAGAAGCCCCAGTTTGGCAAGCAGGAGTTCGTTTATTCGGTTCACGTCGAACCGGGTCTCGGCACGATGACGGGCCGCCGGACCCATTCGCGCGGCAAGATTGGGATCTTTTGTGAAATGCCCCATCGCGTTTGCAAGCGCCTGCGCGTCGCCGACGGGAACAACAAATCCTGTTTCCCCTTCTTCCACGGTTTCGGCGCATCCGGGCGCGTCCGTAGTGACGACCGCGCGCCCGGTCGACATCGCCTCGAGTATCGTGCGGGGTATTCCTTCGCGGTACCGGGTGGGCAGGACGAAAACGGAACAGTCCGACAGGTAGGGGCGAACATCGCTTGTTTCGCCCAGGTATTCGACGATCCCTTCGTTGGTCCATTCCTGCAGTTGCTCATGTGTGACAGAGTCCGGGTTGGCATCGATCGGACCCAGCAGCTGAAATCGTGCCTCTGGGTAGGTTTCGCGCACAAGGCGGGCGGCCTGAACATAGTCAAAAACGCCCTTGCTGCGCAGCAGGCGCGCGATCATCAGGAAAACGGGCGCGCCACCCGGCGGGGCCGAAACGGCAAAGCGATCCAGATTGATACCCGACCCCGGAACAATGGTGAGACGGGTTGGAGACGAACACAGGCGTTTTTTGATGAACTCTGCCTCGTCCGCGCGGTTGTAAACCAGAACTTCCTCGGCCCCCTTTAGCGCAATCCTGTAAAGCCAGACAGAAATGGACCGCAGGACCCTGCGGCTGAAGCCGGGGTTTTCGTGTTCGAACACGTAGCCCAGCCCCGTACACATCGGGATTCGGCGTTCGACCCCGGCAAGGCGGGCGGCGAGACAGCCGTAGATGATCGGCTTCATCGTGTACGGGAACACGATGTCGGGTTCGAATTGCGAAAGTTCTGAATAAAGTGCACGAAGCGTCGCCAGATCCTGAAACGGGTTCACACCGGTTCGTGTCATCGGGATTTGGTGAAAAGTGATCCCAAGCTCTGCGAGTAATGCTTCGGTTTCGGGGTGGCTGTCCGGGGCGAGCGCCAGCACTTCGGCCCGATGTGACAGTTCGCGCAGGAAATCCAACCGGAAATTGGCAAGCGACGCTGTCAGGCTGGCGATGACCGCAACCTTTGGGCGTGGTGTCGAAACAGAGGTATTGCCGTAGTCGCCAATTGGGTCGGGTTCGGGCGTCTCTGAACTGTGGTTGTGGGTGGTGTCGCTCACTACAGTTCTGTCCGGAAATCGAATTTACCTAATGCTGTTCTGACCTTGCCGCAGCCAGATTTATTGTCAAGGAAACCGGGCAGCTCATCACGCAAAGGGGATCAAATCAGGCCAAAATGTTGAATTTGCCGCAGTTTTCCGAGGGTGGCGGTCTGGTTCAGGCCCGTGTGGGTCGGACTGGTCCTTATCCGGCTGCGATCGGCTGAGTACACAATTCGAGCAGATGATGCAGGTCTTTGGCGTCGAGTTTGTCAAAGCCAAGTGACAGTTCCGCGATGGCGCAGGCGCGGTCGGCACCCAACACCGGATCGGCCAGCGCGCGGTATTTGCCCAGAATCTCGTCATCGCTTAGTGGCATGTCAGCATCGCCGCGAGGCGTGCGCGGTACATCCTGACACCGTGTGCCGTTGTTCAGGGTAATGCTGACCTGAGCCCATCTTTTGTCGGTGCTGATGCGGGTCAGTTCAGGGTCGTCGATCAGCTTGATCGCCCGGCTGATGCGCAGAATGTCGGGGTCGTGCAGTGCCTCTGCCCCCAGTTCTTCGATGCCGACCTTGCCGCGCACGATCATGGCCGCCACGGGGAATGCGATAGCATAGGCGAATTCATCCTGTGTCTGCGGTTCATGCCCTGCCAGCCGGGTGGCATAGTGGAAAGTGCTTATTTCAACTGCTGCAACCTGTTCATGGGTGAAACCGTGTTTCTGCATCAGGTCATGCACGGAATCCAGCGAGGGGTGCGCCCAGCGGCAGCAGGGATATGGTTTGTAATGCGTATGGTCGATCAGCCGCCAACCAGTGCCGAGGTCGGACCAGAACGCTGCGCCATCGCGGCCTTCGCAGGTCAGCGCAGGTGCGCCGGTGAATCCTTCGGTCGCCAGATAGGCGGCGGTGACACCGGACGGTGCCCCCCAGCCAACGCCGTCGCGGACCATGGTGGGGTGATCGATACAGCGCATCATCTGGCTGCGGGGGCCGTGATATTCACCAATTCCGGCGGCCTGCCGGATTTGGTTGGCGTCACCGTCCAGCAATTTGGCACCGGCAGCAGCCACGCCCACGGCTGTCCACGCGCCCGAAGTGTGGTAGTCGGCGCAGGTGGCGTGCTGCACCAGCCCGGCGCGATACGACACCTCGTATGCAGAGGCGAGGATTTCCGCGAAGCGTTTCCCGTCGACCTGTTGTTCGCTGGCCTGTGCCATGGCGATCATCGCCGGAAAGATGGCAGAGCCCGCATGCCCCTTGCACGGCGTTGTGCCGTCATGGGCATCTATTGAATCGATGGTGAATGCCCCGGCCATCGCTGCGCCGACCGGGCTGACCATGCGCCCATCCATCAGCATTTTGGCCTGACCTGCGCTGCCGCTGCCAAAAATCATCGGTGCAACGCGACGCGCGATTTCGGAAAGCGGCGTGGTTGCGCCGACAGCTGCAACGCCCATTGTATCCAGAAAGGACCGTCGCAGGGTCCACAGCGCCTTGTCCGGAATGGCATCATAGCGAAGCCCGGCGACAAACTGATCAAATCTGGGGGTCACTTGTTTCTCCGTTGTCTGGTCCGATCGGACCACGTGGACATGATAAATGTTGCCTGAAATACGTCGCCAGATTGCCGAAAAATACAAGAATTTTCTAAGTTTTCGGTGCGGGCCAACTGCCTGATACGGGCTGAATCCCTTAACCGGCGAGAAAGTTGAATTTACGTAACAAAATAAGTGATTTTGTAAATGGGATGAACTACTCTGGTTGATGTTGGGCCTATTTGCTCACGCATAAAAAGTGCCTGGCGATCAGGGCGCACGGGAACTCTGAAGGCAAAGAGTAAAAGTGTCGACCGCGCCGAAGGCCGCAAAAAAGCATAATGGCAGGGTGTACAGGTTTATCGGGCAGGTTTGCGAGCAACTTCGACAAGGGGGAATCCAGAAGTGTCCGACGAGCAAATTGCCAATTCCAAGAAATTTGATTCAACAGACGAAGATTGGAAACTGATTTTCGAGGCGCTGCCAAGCCCGACGGCGATGGAAGATCCCGCAAAGGTAAAGCCCCATTTCGAGTTTTTTCAGGTATCCAAGGAAACCGAGTTGCCCGCGCGTGGCATGTATGTGGTTCTGGAGGGCAAAGTCGAACTGCGCCAGGGCGGGGCCGAGCTGGCCAGTGCAACTGCGGGTGACTATTTTTACGAAGAACACCTTGAGATTTTCAACATTCCCGTAAGCCTTGAGGCGCATGCGTTGCCGGGTACAAGACTGGCCTTTCTGTCCAGCAATCAATGGTTCGAGGTTCCTGTGGAAATGCGGCAGGAATGTTATGCGACCTTGTTTGGCGATCTTGTCAGCGTACATCTGCAAAATTTCCAGCAACCCATTAACTGTTGCAGCGTCACGGCCGCCGCGCTCAGCATGTCTGCGCTGGGGTTCAGCTGCGAAGTGAACGACATTTTCCGCGAATGCGAATTGCCCACATCCTTTGTGGTCAACGACGGTATTTCGCTGGGTGAACTATTCGACGTGGCCTGCACCTTTATCCATACGCAAGGGCTGAGAGATCGCGTTCAGGTACAGGCTTACTTTATGGACGCGGCAACAACATCAGTGCCGTTGTTGCTGGAGGCGATAGACGAGTCCAATCGTATGGGCGGCGATAACGATATTCTGGTTGCGAATTTTCAGGTCGGCGTTGCACATGGCAAGCCGACCATGCCCGGCGGGCATTTTGCCATTATTGCGAAGTGCAATCCCAGCACCGGGCTGGTGCACATGATGGATGTGCATCCTGAAAAGTATGGAAAGCTGTGGGTGACCACAATTGACCGGCTGTATGATGCGATGTCCGACCGGGACGGCACGTCAATGCGGTCGCGCGGGATCCTTAGGTTTTCTGCGCGCGAGGCGGTCAAAACAACCCTGCAGACCCTGAAACAGGACTGCAATTATGTGGACAGTACGCTGTATCTGGCAACTGACCGCAAAAAGCGGCGAAACCTGTTCCGCCGCGCCAGTCCGAACATGAACAGCCTTGGGGTACTGGCCGAAAGCCTTGCGATCCACGGTGATGATCAGGTCAACGAGGACAAGCTGCTGATCGCCACGCAAACCTCGTACACCGATGCGCTTAGCCGTGTTTCCACGGCGATGGAAATGCATGCGATGGCGCAGGAATATCTGAGCAAGACAACGGAAATTCATCTGGGCAGCGATTACCGCAGCTATGCCGAACGTCCAAACCGGGACAAGAAGACGCCCGAAGACTGGTTCAAGGATCAGCTTCACAGTCTGAACGAGCACAAGGATCGTCATCTGATGATCAACATAGACTTTAACAGGGTCCTTGGGTTCGACGTCATTGCACCGCCGCCGAATGCCTATAGCGAAACCGCGTTGCTGGAAGAGTTCTGGTGCCTGTGTGTTGGCTATGACGAAGAAGAAGACCTGGTTACGGTCGTGGATATGAGCCCCGCGACCTCGCAAGTATGGCAAGCGCCGCGCGGACATATCTTTCGGGGGCTGAGAGATCTCAAGAACCCTGCGATGCTGGCTATCGAAGAAAGGGAACCCCACGTCGACCCAAGCGACGTCAAATACATTATCGACAACAACGCGATCGCTTTGTTTTACACGGACGAAGACCCGTGGTCTTACATGTTGAAAAGTATCCTTGCCAATATTGGGATCACCAACGTGGCGCTTGTTGACGTGGCCGGGCATGGAACCAGCGCGATGAAGATGCGGCGTCAGTTGGCGACGCTTAGCGGGAAAGAAACGGTTCCATACCTGTATTTCAAGGGCAATTGCCTGGGCGTGAGATCCGATATCGTGGACATGATCCTTGAAGGCCGTCTGCAGAAAGAAATTCACGAAGCAGGATTGCCGGTACTGCTGCGTCACGAGTCGCCCAGCCTGGACAAGAACATCTTTGGCTATCCCAAGGGCGGCCTGACAGAGCCGCCGAACGGAAAACGAAATGTTCTGCTGTGCGCCTGCGGATCATCGGCGGCGGACAAGATACCCGAACTGGTCGAACGGATCACCGATGCCGGGCATAACGTGAAACTGATCCCGTCCGTGTCGGCAGAGAAGTTTTTCCGCGATTTCGGGGCCGAGCGGATCGAGCAGAAAATCTCGCACAATGATTACTACCGTGACGATGACGAGTGGAATTTTCGGTATATTGAGTTTGGAATGCCCCTGCGCGCGTCGCATCTTGCGCTGTGTGACTGGGCAGATTGCGTTGTTGTGGCCCCGATCACCTGCAACACGATGGGCAAGGTCGCCAATGGGATTGCCGATAACCTGCTGACTTCGGTTTTCGTGGCCTGGCAGTACCAGAAAAAGCCCGTGATCCTTTGCCCCGCGTGCAACACCAACATGTGGAACAACATCACCACCCAGAACAACGTCGAAAAGCTGAGTACGCTGGGCGTTGATTTCGTCGGGCCACGGCAGGGCCGTTTGTCCAACGGCATGATGGGTATCGGCATGATGGCCACGCCGGATCAGATCATGGAGGCGCTGGATGAAGCCTTTGAGGAGTTGGATGATCAGGAACACCGTGTTTTCAAATGGGCGCAGGAGGCCGCAGCATCGGACGAGTACGAGCAATGGCGTCGCGTGTTCCGGGCGATCGACGAAGGCGTCGTCGGAATTGACATCGTTGATGACCGAAATGGTGACACGTTGTTGCATTATGCATCGGGCGGTGAAGGCGAGTTGAACGAAAGCGGCTTTGACCTTGGCAAACCCGATCTTGAGGCCGCGAAGGACCTGATCGAACGTGGCATCAACGTCAACGCCGTTAACGATCACGGGTTTACCAGCCTGCATGTCGCGGTGATGAACAATTCGGCCGAGATGGTGGAGATATTGCTGAACGCAAAAGGCATAGATGCCACTTCGTGCATTCAGTTCGTGCAAAGCATCGATGTATCGAAAGAGATTACGACGATGCTGGACGCGTGGGCGCATGCGAACGAGGTTACCCTGCCTGATGCCGATGGCGGTCAGGAAGATGAATTTGTGAATGTCGAGGAAGCCACGTACCTTTATTTCACGTATGGTTCACTCAAGAAGGGATTTCCGAACCACGAAGCCCATAGCGAGGTTTTGAAAGACTTTATCGGCAACGCCAAGACACGCCAGCCGATGCCCCTGATCGTTCCCAAGGAGCCGTTCTGCGACAATCCGAATTGTGCCTATCTGCACCGTATGGCCGTGCTGGTCGACCAGAAAGGAACGGGGTTGTCGGTAAACGGAGAGGTCTATCGCGTGACGTCCCAAGGGCTGAAGGAATTGGACAAGCTGGAAGGTTATCACGGCCCCGGATCGTCAGAGAATGTCTATCTCAGGAAAAAGATAAACATCTTTTTGAATGGTCAGATCAAACCGGCCTTTGTTTATGTCATCGCAAATCCTGACAAGCATCTGGCCGCATGGCAGGAGGGTACGTCCGAGGTGGTGTCGGATTACACGCTGGATATGGCGACGGGAACGCTGAAACCGGGGTATGAGAAAGCCACCTAGCCCCCGGTTTCAACGGACAATCCAACCTCGGCCAGTGCCGCGCCCCTGTCGTGTTGCGGTTTCAGGCTGAGGTTGACCGCCGTGATGATGACCATGCACAGCAGGACAAAGGGCCAGAATGCGGCCTTGGGGATCAGGTTGTCCTTGAAGTGGATGACCCACAGCGATGGCACAGCTTCGGATGCAAACAGATAGGTGTTGATCGAGACGATCAGGAACAGGAAATACATCAGGAAAAAGAACATTTCCATGTAGATAACCGGTGACCCGGCGAACCCTTCGCGCAGTTGAACATGCGCCAGCAACACGACAAAGAACAGAACCGAGCAGGTTC
>JBPCWT010000026.1:0-2658 GCA_051009255.1 Ruegeria sp.
GATATTGCGGGCGGTCGCGGGCCGCTGAACAAGAATGGGCATCTGGAATTGCCAGAAGCGCCGGGTCTGGGGTTTGCGCCGGACGAGAATGTCCTTGGCGATCCGGTCGGAGTTTATGAATGACCCGCATAACGCGGATATCCTTGTGGCACGTACCGCTGACCAGTCACGAAGCCTACTATATGGCCGATGGCAAGACCTGCGACACGGTCGAAAGTGTCGTGCTGGCACTGGAGACGGATGATGGCCGAACCGGGTGGGGCGAGGTCTGCCCGATTCCGCACTACCTGCCGGCCTATGCGCGTGGCGTTGCGCCTGCGGTGCAGGAAATGGCCCCGGTTCTGCTGGGTGCTGATCCCGTAGGCCCCGAGGCGCTGATGGCGCAATTGGACAAGCACCTGCAGGGGCATGCCTACGCCAAATCTGCGATTGATATCGCGCTGTGGGACCTGACAGGGCGGGTGGCGGGGCTGCCGCTTTATGCGTTGCTGGGCGGGCGTAGGGCGCCATCCATGCCGCTGTACCATTCGATAACCTGCATTGCACCCGATGAAATGGCGCGGATTGCGCGGGACGCGCAGGATCAGGGGATCGGACAGTTTCAGGTCAAGCTGGGCGCGGATGGCGACTGGCAGGCCGATATCGCGCGGCTGCGCCTGGTGCGCGAGGCGGTGGGCGATGGCCCGTTGGTATACGGTGACTGGAATTGCGGTGCGACATCGCTGGACGCGACTCGCGTCGGGCGGGCGGTTTCAGATTTGGATATCATGCTGGAACAGCCCTGCGCCACGATCGAGGATTGTGCGCGGGTACGCGCGGCGACGGGACTGCCGATGAAACTGGACGAAAGCGCCCATGACACGCCCAGCCTGCTGGCGGGGCATGGTCAGGGCTGTATGGATGCGGTGGCGGTCAAGCTGTCAAAGTTTGGCGGATTATCGGCATCGCGCCGCGCACGGGATTTGTGCCTGTATCTGGGTGCGAAGATGTGTATCGAGGACACTTGGGGGTCCGATATCACGACCGCTGCTTTGCTGCATCTGGGGGCTGCGACCGACCCGGCGCGTGTGATGAACGTGTGTGATTTGTCGGGATACGTCTCGCCCCGGTTGGCACCTGACGGACCTGCGAGGGTCGATGGACGCATTGCCCCGCCCGAAGGGGCAGGGTTGGGTGTTGCGCCGGACATTGCGAAATCGCCCGCGCCGGACACCGTAATTGATTAGGAACTGACCAGCGGGTCGACATCGAAGACCGAACGCCAGAGGAATGGAACATGGACAAAATTCTCTCTCAATCCGATTGGAGCGAACGTGCAAAGGCGGTTTTGCCGGGCGGTGGGTTTGGCAACTTTGATCCGTCGATCTTTATCCGCGAGGGTCAGGGCAGCCGGGTCTGGGATGAAGACGGCAAGGAATATGTCGATCTGCTGATCGGGTCGGGGCCGATGCTGCTGGGCCATGGGCACCCGGAGGTTCTGGAAGCCGTGGCGGAACAGATGCCAAAGGGCATGACGTTTTTTGCCAACAATGCCCGCGCCATCGAACTGGCCGAGGAGATTTGTTCGGCGGTCCCATGTGCCGATCAGGTGCGCTATGTCTCGTCCGGGGGCGAGGCGGATATGTATGCGATCCGGCTGGCGCGTGCCTTTACCGGGCGGGACAAGATCGTGAAATTCGAGGGCGGGTATCACGGCATGAGCGCCGAAGCGCAGATGAGCCTTGCACCCATACGGATGGTCAATTTTCCGCAAGCCGTTCCCGACAGCGCAGGTATTCCCGAAAGCGTCCGGTCCGAGATGCTGATCGCGCCGTTCAACGACCCGGATTACATTCGGTCGCTGCTGGCAGAGCATGGGGATCAGGTGGCGGGCATTATTGTCGAGCCGCTGCAACGGATCATCCCGCCCGAGCCGGGATTCCTGCAATTGCTGAGGGACGAGGCGGACAAGTACGGCATCGTCCTGATCTTTGACGAGGTGGTCACCGGGTTCCGGTTTTCCTATGGCGGCGCGCAGGAACTGTATGGGGTTACACCGGACGTTGCCACGCTGGGCAAGATCATCGGCGGGGGATTCCCCTTGGCCGCGATTGCGGGTCGGGCCGATATCATGGCGCATTTCGACAAGGCCGCTGTCGGGGCGGACAAATGGTTGATGCAGCTTGGCACGCTGTCGGGCAATCCGGTGGCGGCTGTGGCCGGTCTGAAAACGATGGAGGTGCTGCGGCGTGACGGGCAGTATGATCGGCTGCGCGCCAATGGCCAGCGCCTGATGGATATGGCCAAGGCCGCGCTGGATGCGCAGGGCATCGCGCACCGGATTGTCGGTGATCCGACCCTGTTCGAGGTCGTCTTTGCCAGCGGAGAGATACGGGATTATCGCGACGTGTTCAGGTCGGATGGCGACAAGGCAGCCAAGTTCAACGCGGTATTGATGCAGAACGGCATGTTCAAACCGGCAGGCAAGACCTATCCGTCGCTGGCGCTGACCGAAGCGGATTTTGCCCTGTGCGAGGCAGCTTATGCCAAGGCGGCAATGGCAGTTGCCGAGAGTTAGGCGCTGGCCAGTTGGTGGGGTATGCGTATTTCAATGGCCAAAGTTGACTTATCATTCAATAATTAGGATCGTTTGTTGGGTTGCGAAGGTCGGATTTTGCG
>JBPCWT010000027.1:0-4671 GCA_051009255.1 Ruegeria sp.
AGTATGTTTGAAAAACTGTTGCCCGATCCGCCCCTAGGGTTCGCAGCGTTGCAATAGTCTGTGTTTTCGATGCCAGATAAGCGCGAACTGCCGCAGATACGCCGATTCCACCAACCGCAAGCCCGGACAGGCCGACCAGTACAAGGAACGCGCCAAGGCGCTCGACAAACTCTGCAATGCCCGGCGCACCGTTTCGAGCATCGGTCCAGCGCATCCCCGTGCCCTCGAATACGTGACGGGCGCTTTTTGAAACGACCTCCAGATTGGTTCGGTCTGGCAGGTCCAGCCTGTATTTGGTCGAAAACAACGTTCCCGGCTCTAGCAGGCCAGAACCGCTCAGATCCCGGGTTCGCACAATCGTTCGGGGACCAAGGGCAAACCCGTCCGCTGCGCCATCGGGTTCATGAACTATTGCAGCCATCAGCACGAATTCCTGTGTGCCAAGCTGGACCTGATCGCCGATAACTATCCCCATTCTGTCGATCAATGACTGCGCCATGACAAGGCCGGGTAAAGCACCGTCGCCCTGCATGGCGGTATCCAGCGTGATGTTCGGGCTCAGGGAAACTGATCCGATCAGCGGGTATGTATCGTCTATTGCTTTGACTTGGGTCAGTCCGCGAACTGGGTCTCCGTCGCCGTTCACCAGCGCCATGGATCGAAAATCGACCACCTCTGAAACAGTCGTTGCGGCAGAGTTCATCCAGCTTCGTTCTTCGGCAGTTGCAAAGCGATAGGTGAATTCCAGTTCAGCGTCGCCGCCCAGCAAAGCAGCACCTTCGCGCGCGAGGCCAGCTTCGATTGCCTGCCGAACTGAACCGACGGCTGCAATCGCTGCAACACCCAGCGCAAGACATGCCAGAAATACTCGAAAACCGCGAATGCCGCCGCGAAGTTCGCGCCGGGCAAATCGGGCGGCAAGGCGCAAGCTCATTCCGCCGCCTCGCGTTCGGTGTCGTCACTCAGCTGCCCATCCCGCAATCGAACCACGCGATCGCATTTTTGCGCAAGCGCATGACTATGGGTCACAATAACCAAAGTCGCCCCATGCCGGTTCCGCAGCCCGAACAGAAGATCGACAATTGCAGCGCCGTTTGTTTCGTCAAGGTTCCCGGTCGGCTCGTCCGCCAACAAAAGATGCGGGCGCGGCGCCGATGCTCGGGCCAGTGCGACGCGCTGTTGCTCACCACCCGACAGCTGTGCCGGGTAATGATCGCGCCGATGGGCCAACCCAACCGCATCCAGTTCGGCCTGCGCACGGTCAAAGGCATCGCGGTGCCCCGCCAGTTCCAATGGCGTCGCAACGTTTTCCAGTGCCGTCATGGTCGGGATCAGGTGAAAATTCTGGAACACGACACCCATGTTGTCCCGCCGGAACCGCGCCAGCGCGTCTTCGTCCATCGCTGTCAGATCCTGACCGATTGCGTGAACGCTGCCGGCGGTGGCCTGTTCCAAACCTCCCATCAACATCAACAAGGATGATTTTCCTGATCCTGATGGGCCAACCAACCCCAAAGTCTCGCCTTTGTTAACGGTCAGGGAAATGTCGCGAAGGATTTCCACCCGTCCGGCATTGCCATCCAGCGACAAAGCGGCATTTTGAAGGGTAAGGACGGAAGTCGTCATGGGCGCATCCTTGGAATTGGCGTCATTTTGGATATGGAGCGGAACGGATAATGCGCAAGGCTTTGATCGCTGGCCTTTTTGTTTGGTGCGGTTTTGCAGCCACAGCTGAAACCGTCGTAATCGCCGCATTGGGGGATTCACTTACACAGGGCTACGGCCTGGTTCAGCGGGATGGCTTTGTTCCGCAACTCGAAGATTGGCTAGCGGCGCAAGGTCAGGATGTTCGCCTGATTAACGCGGGGGTTTCTGGCGATACAACGGCAGGGGGCGCTGCGCGGGTCGAATGGACGCTGACGCCGGACGTTGACGGAATGATTGTGGCATTGGGCGGAAATGATCTGTTGCGGGGGATTGATCCGGCGGCATCCCGTGCAAACCTTGAGAAAATCCTGATCGCTGCCGACGCGACAGGGGTCGAGGTTCTGTTGGTTGGGATGCAAGCACCGGGTAATTATGGGCCTGAATACAAGGCAGCCTTTGACGCGATGTATCCGGAATTGGCGCAATCGCACGGAACGATCTATGCCGACAGCTTTTTTGCAGGGTTGCAGGTTGACGGCGATCCAAGTGCAGCAGGACGGTTCATGCAATCAGACGGGTTGCACCCAAATGCCGAGGGGGTGGCAATGATCGTCGAAGGACTTGGACCCTATGTATTGAAGCTGGTCGAAATGGCCGGGAAGCAGGAGTGATCCATGCCGGGTCGGTTTTTCCTCACGCGGCCAATTCCACAGATTGCAGAGTTTCTGAATGCATCATCGGGTGAACTGGACGAACCATCACGCCGTAACATTCAGCCGGGTCAGGATGTTGTTGTGCTTACGTCTGACGGCCTGGTCAAAATGCGATGGGGCATCATACCCGTTGGTCGTGTCAATGCACGCGGACGGCCGGTGATGGAGACAATCATCAATGCCCGTTCAGAAACGGTTTTTGATAAATCTGCGTTCGAGGGTGTCCGTCGAGTGGTTGTGCCAGTTGATGGTTGGTACGAATGGACAGGTGAGAAAAGGCGCAAAACGGCTTGGCGCATTTCGTCGGTAGATGAAATGCCGCTGCTGTTTGCGGCCATTTCGGACAGTTGGCATGCCCCCGGCGGGCAGCGCGTCGATCAGGTTGCCACAGTGACTTGCGAGCCAAACGATGATGTTCGACCGATCCACCACCGAATGGGTGTTTTGCTGGACTCAGCGGATGTGGATGCATGGATTAACGGCTCAGACAAAGTGGCGCTGTCGCTCGCGCGACCATGGCCAGCCGGTCGATTGCAAATCGAAGAAGCGACCGAAGTTGACTGGAACGCGCCTTAAAACTAAGTCAAACGACGGTGACGACCGTACCGACCGGAACCCGCGCATACAGGTCGATCACATGTTCGTTCAGCATCCGAATACAGCCGTTTGAAACCGCATGCCCTATCGTCTGTGGCTGCGTTGTCCCGTGAATGCGGAAGTAAGTATCAACGCCGTTCTGGAACAAGTAGAGCGCCCTCGCACCCAATGGGTTGTCGCCGCCACCGGGTTGTACATAATCGTTGTCCTTGAACTTGGCATAGGTGACAGGGTCCCGGTCAATCATCTCGTCCGTCGGGCGCCATGTCGGCCATTCCTTTTTCACATCGATTGTGGCGGTCCCGGAAAACTCCAGGCCGGCCTTGCCGACGCCGCAGCCGTAGCGGATGGCTTTGCGGGGTTCCGTCACGTAATACAAATAGAATGACCGGGGTGCGACCAGCAGTTGCCCCGGCAGGAATTGCTTTTTGATCCGAACGAATTGCGGGATTGGGTCGTATTCAACAGCCTTCTTCGCACTGGCAACCGCAGGAACTATGCTGGCGGCTGCAGTCGTGGCCATAAACGCGCGGCGCGTGATCATGATGAGCCTCGTATATTCATAAATGCAAAAACCAAAATAGTTTCTACACGATAGCCGATCTGGTCAATCGCTGCGCAATGGTAACTGGAATGTGATGTAATTTGCGGGCCACACTTGACAGCGTGACAAAAGAAAGGGCGGGGAAATAACCCGCCCTTTCAGTGGCTTATGCCAATTCGATGTTGTCGGCGCTTTCGCGTCCGTCACGACCAGCGCGCAGCTCGTACGTGACTTTCTGGTTGTCGGCCAGACCGGTCAGGCCCGAACGTTCGACAGCAGAGATATGTACGAACACGTCCTTGCCGCCCTCTTCCGGTGCGATAAAGCCAAAACCCTTGGTGGTATTAAACCATTTTACGGTGCCTGCAGGCATTCCGATTTCTCCTGTTTTAGTGCTGCCCACGAAATTGCGGCAGCCTGGCGTCGTTGTCTGTATCGATAGACTGAACGCCGGAAACGGAGACAGTAGGTCGAAATAGAAAAACGTAAGCACCCCCGGATATGGCATTGGTAAAACCGTGTGACAAGGGTGTTTGTCTCAATTTGTACCTTTATATCAATGGCAATTGGGTGGTTTGTACAAGATTCCGCCGAGGGTTTTACCTATGATCGGCGGGTTTTCTCATAAGTCAAAGTTATCGTGACAGCGGGCGCCCAGATTAACCATTTGTGCACCATGTCTGCGCAAGGTGGCGCGATGTCGATCTACCTGCGTCCCAACGTTCCCGGTGCCTCGGTTTTCTTTACGGTCAATCTCATGACTCGCGGTAGTCGCCTGTTGGTGGACGAGATCGACAGGTTACGCGCAGCCGTTCGGATGACGCGCGCCGAAAGGCCGTTTCAGATCCAAGCATGGGTTGTGTTGCCCGATCACCTTCACACGGTCTGGACTCTGCCAGAGGGAGACGCGGATTATCCGAAGCGGTGGGGCGCGATCAAGTCGAGGTTCACCCTGCGCCTGAATAGATCAAATGGTAGGCCGGGCTTTGTCCCGGCACCTGTGCCCCGGGATTTGCCGTTCGTGCAGAATGGGAGATATGCCGGGCTGAAGCCCGGCCTACGCGTGAATAAACGTGAAGCAAGTGTTTGGCAGCGAAGATTTTGGGAACACCACATTCGCAACCGTACCGATTTCGACGCACATATCCGGTATTGTTGGGGCAATCCCGT
>JBPCWT010000028.1:0-3704 GCA_051009255.1 Ruegeria sp.
CTCGGTCGCCAGATGGTTCACATCCGTATAGTGCTGGCCCTGCACACCACCGGTCAGCGGCGTAATCCGGACATCGAATTTAGATGCGGTAGACAAGTTCTCGATCATCGTGCTCAGCGTCTTGCCACCCGAAATTGCGATCGTGTCGCCGTCGCGGATACTGTCCATCAACAGCGATGCCGCCCCTTTGCCAACCTCGTTCAGTGTCGCCTGAGGGCTGCCGGTCACCGATGAAACAACCAGACATTTCTTGAGGTTCCAGCGCTTGGCAATCTCGCGTTCCAGATCGAAATATTTGAGCAACGGGCTGTTGATCGTGATCTGGATCATGCCCAGCTCGCGCCCCTGTTTGATCAGGCGATTGACCTTGGCCGTCGACAGAGCCAGCTCCTTTGCAATCTGAGACTGCAACCGGCCTTCTTCATAGTGAAGCGAAAGAACCTGCGCGATCAGGCGCATTTGATCAGGGTTTGGCGATTGTACGGTCACGACTCTTTACCTTTTCGGCTTACAAGATGATTGGACGCGGCGGCTGCGAGCAGCGCAGATCCGATAACCAGCGTCTGATAATAGGCAGGGACAATTGTCAGCATTCCAACAGTCAGCATCATGATGATCAGGGCACCCACAAAGGACCGCAGGACTTTACCTTCGCCGCCGCTAAAGGCCGTGCCCCCAAGCAAAACCACAAGAATAGCAGTTAGTTCCATGCCGTCACCAGAAAGCGGGTCGCCCAGTGACATAAAGCTGGAGCGGGCAATCCCGGCCAGTGCGGCGGACGCCCCAACAATGACATAGAGCAGAAAAACGGTTCTTCCTGTATTGATGCCAGACAACTTGGCGGCGGTAGGGTTGCCACCGGTCGCAGCGGCATATTTGCCCAGCTTACTGCGGTTCTGAACAACGATCAGCGCCAGCGTCACGGCGACCGCCACCCAAAAAGCAGCTGGCAGATCAAACAGCACTTTTGCGCGGCCATAATCGTTGAACCAACCGGGGATCTTCAGAAAATTGTCCGATTTGATCGCCGAAACACCATCTTGCACCAGCAACAGGGCAACACCTTTGAAAAGGCTCAGCGTGATCAGCGTTGCAATGACCGGTGTGATATTCAGCCTCACCACCAGAAAACCATTGATTGCCCCCAGCAACACGCCGACCAGCACGGTCAGGGCAAAGGCCGGGATAAACGGCACGCCGTTGATGGCGAGCATGGCATAGACCACCGCGCTCAGGCTCATGGCGCTGCCCACGGAAAGGTCGATATAGCCAGAGACCATCAAAAGCGTGAAGGCGCCTGCCATCACCAGCAACGGGGCCGAAACCCTCAGGATGTTGATGATATTGCGCTTGTAGAGAAAGTTCCCACGCTCGAACAATGCGAACTGATCAAGGTTGGCAGTGCTCAGCAACACGACCACGGCGACCAGCACGAAATAGATATAGTAGTTCCGCAAAAAACTCGTGAAACCCGCGGCGGAAGACGTCTGGTTGGAGTATGAAGTCATCGACATCCGGATCACCTGTTCCGACGGGCAACTGCCCAGGTTTGCGTTACGATGGCGAGGAAGACGGCAATTGCCTTGAGAATGAACTGCCAGTCCGGGGACAGGACCATTCCGGTCGCCGCCGACGTCACCACCGCAAGGATGATGGCGCCAAAGAACATACCGATCACGGATCCAAACCCGCCAGTGATGGCGATCCCGCCCAGCAGCGCGATGACCAGAGCGTCAAACTCCATCAGCGTGCCCCGGTTGGAAAAACCAGATTTGAACTCGGAAGCCAGCAGGATCCCGACCATGCCGGCTACGGCGGCGCTGAACAGATAAAGCTTGGTGATATGCCAGCTGCGATTGATGCCCGACAGGGTCGCCGCTTCGGGGTTCGCGCCGATCCAGTATGTGATCCGGCCAAACACCATCTTGCGCTCGACAAACACGGCCACAAGAAAAAGCAGCAGCATTAAAACAACCGGAAGCTTCACCGAAGTTCCGAACATCGTCAAGTTCCCCAGAAATCCAAATTCATCCGGCAGGTTTGTATTGCGCTGTGACCCCTGGGTGATGACCTGCGCAATGCCGCGTGCCACCATCATGGTCCCCAGTGTGACAATGATCGACGGAATTCCCAGCCGCACCACAAACAGCGCATTCATCGCCCCGATGGCCAAGGCCCCAATCAGGGCGCACAGGATCGCCAGCGGATAAGGCATTCCAAGCCCGCTGGACAGGGCGTTTGCCCCGTCCGGACTTTGGGCAAACCAGACCGACAGCACCCCTGAAAGCGCCACGATCCCTCCGACTGACAGATCAAAATTGCCCGACACCAACAGAAAGGACACGAAAATGCCTAGGGAAATCACCGCCCAGTTGTTGGTGACAAGATTGACGACGTTTTGCCATTGAAAGAAATTTGGCACTAACAAAGAGGCGAGCAAAAACAGCGCCACGGCCACGATCACAACCAGCGAGGTGATAAAGCCTTCATCACTCATTTTTTCACGCTGCAGGGACTGTGGTATGTTTTCGGTCAAGCTACTCATTGCGCTACACTTTCTTGTCCGCCTGTCACCAAGTTCAGGATATGCGCAATGTCCACATCCGGCCCGTTGGGAATTTCTTCCTGCAAGTGACCGTCAAACATCAGGAACACACGGTCACAGATTCCCAGAATTTCTTCGAGCTCCGAGGAAAACACCGCCACGGCATTTCCCTGATCCGCAAGGTCCTTGATGATGTCATAGATCTCAGACTTGGCGCCCACATCAACTCCCCTCGTCGGCTCATCCAGCAAAAGAAGTTCCGCGTTTGAAAACAAACACTTGGCAAAAACCACCTTTTGCTGATTCCCACCCGAAAGCTTTTCTGTGTGCTTCTCGATTGAACTCGTGGCGATACTCAGCTGCTCGACATATTGATGGGCCGCATCCTGTACATCTGCGGCTTTGAACACACCGCCGCGCGACACCCTTGGCAGGTTCATCACGGGGATGTTTTCACGAATGGTCAGATTGGTAAAAAGCCCCTGCGTCCGGCGCTCTTCTGGCACCAATGCAATGCCCGAGGCAATGGCCGCAGTCGGTGTTCGCCCGACCGGCTTACCCTTGAAATCAACCGCGCCCTCAAACGAGTCTGCCCCATAAAGCGCGCGAGCAATCTCGGTTTTTCCTGCCCCGACAAGGCCGTAAAACCCAACGATTTCGCCCTCCTTGATGTCAAAAGACACGTCTTTCAAAAGGCTGGTTGTTAACCCCTGCGCCTTCAGAACCACCTTGTTCCCGACAGTTCCGCGTGGCGAATAGCTTTGGAAAACCGTACGACCGATCATCATCTCGATCAGCTCAGAACGGCCGTCAACGTCGGCCAAAGGCTTGGTCGCAATGTGTTTGCCGTCCCGCAGGACCGTTACATTGTCCCCCAGCTCGAAAATCTCGTCCAGCTTGTGCGATATGTAAATCACGGTTACGTCGTTTTCGCGCAACCGGCGGATCACGCCGAACAGCCTTTCAACCTCTCGTTCAGACAGGGCGGCTGTGGGTTCATCCATGATGATGATATTTGCGCCAGACGATGCAGCGCGGGCAATTTCAATAATCTGCTTCTGGGCAACACTCAGCCGCGACACGCGCGCCGACGGATCAATCGAGGGTTCAATTGCGGCCAGCGTCTTGACCGCGCGCTCCTCAAGATCGGATTTGACCA
>JBPCWT010000029.1:0-12219 GCA_051009255.1 Ruegeria sp.
GAAAAAACCGTTAAGATTAAGGGGATTAGGGCAAGGGTAAATTGGCGCATGATGGTCTCCTACTTGCGGTAAGGGTCGCATGAGATGCTTTGGATGTGCAACGACTTAAACACTTGTTCACCTACCGTCATGATGCTGTGCCAGGATCGTTTTGGGACTGTGAACATGAGCCTTTCAGACGAACTTGAACAGGAACGGCGCACGCGCGAAAGGGCCGAAGCGTTGAATCGCGCCAAATCCGCCTTTCTGGTCAACATGAGCCACGAAATAAGAACCCCAATGAACGGCATTGTCGGCATGTCCGATTTGCTGTCGGAATCGCCACTGAACCAGGAACAAAGGCTTTACGTCAACGCGATCCGAACCTCTGGCAAGGCCTTGCTGTCCATCATCAACGACATTCTGGATTACTCAAAGATCGAGGCGGATCGGCTGAATCTGCATCCTGAACGATTTGATCTGGAACGTTGCATTCTTGAGGTTGCGACGTTGTTGCAGCCCAGTGTGCGGGAAAAAGGGCTAACGCTGCTGGTGGATTATGACCTGTTTCTGCCGACGCTGTTTGTGGGCGACCCGGGGCGCCTGCGTCAGGTCCTGACAAATCTGGTTGGCAACGCGGTAAAGTTCACGATGCGGGGGCATGTCATTGTGCGGGTAACGGGCGTGCCGGACCCAAATACCCAGACCTGCGATATTCATGTTTCGGTCGAAGATACCGGCATTGGCATCCATGCAGAAAAGATCAAACACATCTTTGGTGAGTTCAATCAGGTAGAAGATGATCACAGTCGCCGGTTCGAAGGGACCGGGCTTGGTCTTGCTATCACCAGCCGCCTGATCGGGCTTATGGGTGGCTCGGTCTGGGTCGAAAGCGAAACGGGCAAGGGGTCGTGCTTTGGCTTTGTCGTCTCGCTGCCAATGACCGAGGGGCGTCAACCTGCGCCGCCGGATCTGGCTGACAAGCTGGGGCATATCATGGTGGTGGATGATATGGCGGTGAACCGTGCAATCCTTGTAAAACAACTTGGGGGTTTGGGTTCGCGCGTGACGGAATGTACGTCCGGTGCACAGGCTATTTCGGTAATGGATGATACCGTCGACCTGGTTCTATGCGACCACTTTCTGCCGGATATGGAAGGTTTGGAATTGTCGGCGACATTGCACAGCAATGGATGGCCGGATTTGCCCTTTGTTCTGATGTCCGCCAATCCCGGTCTGGTTCACGCAGATCCATCATGCCATCATGTTCAGTGCGTATTGCAAAAACCAATCCCGCGCACTGAATTGTATCTGCGGCTTGCCACGCTTGGCAGACCGATAACCCCGATTTCTGGCGCTTCAGCGGATAGTGGCCGTCGAGAAATGGCGACCAATTCCAATAATGAACCAAAACTCCTGATGCGGGTTCTTGCCGCCGAGGATAACAAAACCAGTCAGTTGATCCTTGAACGGATGACCAGAGGTTTGTGCATTGAGCTACTATTTGTCAGCGACTGGGTAGAGGTCATTCGGGCCTTTGGTGACTTTAGGCCGGACCTGATCTTAATGGATATTTCAATGCCGAAAATGGATGGAAAACAGGCGGCAGAAGAAATTCGCAGACAGGAAATAGGGACCGGTCGGCATGTTCCCATCGTTGCATTGACGGCGCATGCCTTGGACGGGGATGACCGGGGAATAATGGCGGCAGGGCTGGATCACTATCTGACCAAGCCGCTGAACAAACCGCTGATTCACGGAATGATTGCCCGGTACTGGCCCGCAGATGCCTGTCCGGTCATTGCGGGCGGTGTTTCAACGCAATAGGCTGGAATAATAACGACTGAACGAAAATTCCGCCCCCGTGGACTGGGCGAGATTGCAATTCGATGCGCGGATATGCGCGTGATGGTCGAATTCTATGAAAATGTCGTCGGGCTGGAGCGCCTGCAGGGTGGCCCCGATAGCGCGATAACGTTTTTTCGCATCGCCGAAGGGTTTGGGGGACATACTCAGGTTCTGGCCTTGTTTGACCACGCAACAGCTGCCCGACCCAATCAAGGCCCGTCCGAAACCGACAGACCCGTCACTGGCAATCAGTCTGCGTTACATCACATCGCACTGTCATTGCCATTTGCCGAACAGCAGGCGGTTATCCAGTGGTACGAACAGATCGATCAGCCCTATCGCGTTCAGCAGTTTGGCTGGATTGGCTGGCGCGGTATCTTCACTCAAGACCCCGAAGGCAACACCGTGGAACTGGTCGCCTATGACCCGTCCATGCTGGACGATCAGGCCTGATAGGGACGCACAAAGACCGGTTTGTCGGCTTCGGACAGGTCCGGGCGGAATTCGTACCCACCGGTATCGAAATCCTGCAACCCTGCGGGATCTGTCAGGCGGTGTTGAATGATGTACCGGGCCATCGATCCACGCGCTTTCTTGGCGAAAAAGCTGACGATCTTTGGCGTGCCGCCCTTGTCCTCCATAAAGACCGGCGTGACCACGCGCAGCTTTAGCGCCTTGGGATCGACAGCACCGAAATATTCCTGACTGGCGCAACTGACCAAAACCTCTGTGCCAAGCTGCGCGGCCTGTGCATTCAGTGCCTTGCTCAACTGATCGCGCCAATAATCGTACAGGTTCTTTCCGCGGCGGGTTTTCAGCCTGCTACCCATTTCCAGCCGATAGGCCTGAATCGCGTCCAACGGGCGCAACACGCCGTACAGCCCCGAAAGAATGCGCAGGTGATCCTGCGCCCATTCCATCTCTTCGTCGTCCAGCGACGAGGCTTCCAATCCCTGATACGTGTCACCGGCAAAGGCCAGAGCTGTGGGGCGCGTGACTTCGGCACAGGGTTCATGGGAAAAAGCGCGATACCGATCACGGTTCAAACGGGCCAGATCGTCGCTCAGGTCCATCAGTTTCCTAAGGTCGCCCAGCGTCAGGTTACGTGCCGTTTTGGACAGCCGGATTGCGTCGTCCTGAAAGATCGGTTCCGAGGCCATTACATCCCGCTCTGCCCAATCCAGCCGTTTGGCCGGGGAAATCACAACCAGCATATCCGCCCTCATTCCTGCCTGACGTTGTCGTATCTAGCCCGCCATCCGCAGCACGTCCAGAAAGGCCGCGCCAAATCGTTCCGAACGCCGTTCACCCAGAACCTGTTCAATGGATCGCGCATCATCGGATCGCAACTGTGCCACCTTGGCCAATTGTGATGCTGAACAACTCAGGGGCTTGTCGATCCCATCCGGTCCGCGGGACAATCGGGTTTGCGCCTCAAGCAGACGGTCATAGATATTGCCCTGCTCGCGTCCTGCCAGTTTGCGTCGTGCGGGATGCACCGCCTTTACCTCGCCTGCTATGACTTCAAGAAACGTATCACCATAACGTTCCAGTTTCTTTGCGCCGACCCCGCCAATCCGCGCCATATCATCCAGCGAGCCGGGGCGTTTCTCGGCCAGCTCGATCAGTGTGCGATCCGGGAAAATGACATAGGCCGGAACCCGTGCAGCTTCGGCCAGTGCGCGACGTTTCGCTTTCAGGGCAGACAGCAGCGGCGCATCCTCTTCGGACACCATCATTTTGACCGTGGGCCGCCGGGTCGCCTTGCGCAGCGTATCTTTGCGCAGGTTGATCTGCGCCTCGCCCTTGAGAATAGGTTTTGCTGCTTGCGTCATGCGCAGCGCGCCGTGGCGTTCGGGGTCCGGGCGAACCAGATCGTGCCCCATCATCTGACGAAAGATGACCTGCCATTGTGGGCGCGACCATTCCCTGCCGATACCATAGGTCGATAAGTCATCATGCCGACGCGCGCGAACCTTGTCCGTATCATGGCCCATCAGGATGTCGATCAGATGACCCGCGCCGAACCATTCTTCCGTTCGCAAAATCGCGGACAGCGCCATCCGAACCGGAGTTGTACCGTCAAATATTTCAGGTGGCGTATCGCACAGATCGCATTTGCCGCAGGGTTCGGTTTGTTCACCAAAGTACCGCAGCAGGCTTTGCCGCCGACATTCCAGCGCTTCGGCCAGTCCCAGCAGGGCATTCAGACGTGCGTGGTCAGCGCCGCGCCGTTCCGGTGGTGCCAGCCCTTCGTCAATCTGCGAGCGGCGCAGGCGAATGTCATCCGGACCAAACAGGGTCAGAGTTTCCGCAGGCGCCCCATCGCGCCCGGCGCGTCCGATTTCCTGGTAATAGGCCTCGATGGACTTCGGCAGATCGGCATGGGCCACCCACCGGATGTCGGGTTTGTCGATACCCATTCCAAATGCCACGGTGGCCACCACGATTAATCCGTCCTCGCGGGCGAACCGTGTTTCGACAATGCGCCTATCCTCGGCCTCCATCCCGCCGTGGTAGTGGCAAGCGGCGTGGCCCTGTTCCCGCAGGGCTTGTGCCAACACTTCAGTTTTGTTGCGTGTCCCGCAATAGACAATGCCCGATTGGCCGCGACGTGCATCGGCAAAGTCCATTATCTGCTTGCGCGGAGCGTCCTTGGCGGCAAAGGCCAGATGGATGTTGGGTCGGTCAAAACCTTGCAGGAATGTTCGCGGCGGTGTGCCGTCAAACAGTTTTTCAACGATCTCGTCGCGCGTTTCTGCGTCGGCGGTTGCGGTGAAGGCCGCGAGCGGAACGCCAAGGGCGCGCCGCAGCTCTCCGATCCGCAGGTAGTCGGGGCGAAAATCATGTCCCCATTGACTGACACAATGCGCCTCGTCCACGGCGATCAGGCTGACGCCGATACGACGTAAAGTGCCCAGTGCCGAACCGGCGGCAAGCCGTTCAGGGGCCATGTACAGCAGCTTTAGCCGCCCGGCCTCCAGCGCGTCCCAAACGGCATCGGTTTCCTCGGGCGTGTTTCCCGATGTCAGGGCACCGGCGGCGACGCCGGCCTCTTGCAGAGCGCGGACTTGGTCGCGCATCAGCGCAATCAGCGGCGATATCACTACTGTCACACCATCGCGCAGCAGCGCCGGCAACTGAAAGCACAAAGATTTGCCGCCACCCGTTGGCATGATCGCCAGCACGTTCTCGTCCGCTACGACGGCATCGACAATTTCTTCCTGCCCGGGGCGGAATTCGTCGAATCCAAAGACATCTCGCAGCAAAGGCGCGGCGTCGAACATATGAGGGGTTGCCCTGTCTAAGATGTTTTTTAACTGCTCTTAGACGGTACCTTCACACACTAAGAATCCGTGAACAAGTGGTCAGTAGAAGTAGACCAGATTATTGATCAGCACGATCCGCAGTGCATAGACGCCGATCAGCAGCACCAAAGGCGCCAGATCAAGCCCCCCCATTGGCGGAAGAATGCGGCGGATAGGCCCATAAATCGGTTCCAGAATGCGGTTCAGGCCGTACCAGATCTGCGCCACGAACTGTTGATGCAGGTTCAGCACCTGAAAGTTGATCAGCCAGCTCATGATCACATGAGCAAGTATGAAGAACCAGACAATATCAAGGATCAGCAGCAGGATTTGGATCAGCGACAGCATGGGAACTCCGTTCTTACGATGGCAGAGACCTAAGGTGGGACGCCGCAAAGGGCAAGACCGGGCGCAACGGAAGACAACAGAATGCTTGCGAAATAACCGCAAGGCCCTTCTTATGGCGTCAAAGAAAGAATGGGGCAGGAATGGCAGAAATTTCCAAGCGCAAGCGCATCTGGGGATGGTGGTTTTTCGACTGGGCCAGCCAGCCCTATCACACGCTGTTGGTGACCTTTTTATTCGGCCCCTATTTTGCCGGCGTCGCGGCAGAGTATTTTGCAAATAGCGGGATGGATGCGCAAATGGCTGCAGCGCGGGCGCAAAGCGTCTGGGCAAGGTGCTTGACCATTACCGGGCTGATTATCGCCTTCGGCGCGCCGTTGCTGGGGGCGATGGCGGATGTTTCGGGCCGCAGAATCCCTTGGATTCTTGGATTTTCCGTCATGTATGCCGTCGGGTCGGCGGCGCTGTGGTACACGATGCCGGACGGATCAAACATGTGGCTGATGTTGTCTGCCTTTGGACTGGGGTTTGTCGGGGCGGAATATGCGCTGATATTCGTCAACTCGCAGCTTCCTGATCTGGGCGACGAATCCGAGGTTGGCGAAATATCGGGCTCGGGCTTTGCCTTCGGCTATTTCGGAGGGTTGATTGCCCTTGCCATTATGCTGGCGCTTTTTGTTGAGCAGCCCAACGGTAAGACGCTGATCGGAATGGACCCATTGTTTGGCCTTGATGCCGCAACGCGCGAGGGCACACGTTTTGTCGGCCCATTTGCCGCCGGATGGTTCGTGCTGTTCATGATCCCCTATTTTCTGTGGGTGCGCGAAGATGATCGCGGCGATAAAAAGGGCAGCATTGGCGAAGCCCTGCGTTTGTTGGGCAAGTCCGTTTCCAACCTGCGTCACCGGGGCAGCCTTGCCTCGTACCTTGGGTCATCCATGTTCTACCGCGACGCGCTGAACGGGCTTTACAGCTTTGGCGGCGTGTATGCACGGCTGGTTCTGGAATGGGACCTGATCAAGATTGGTGTCTTTGGAATTGTCAGCGTACTTGCCGCTGCCGCCTTTGCTTGGGTGGGCGGTAAGCTGGACAAGAAATTTGGGCCTAAGCCGGTAATTCTGATCGCTATCTGGGTTCTCATTTTTGTTTGCACCACGATCGTTTCCATGGACCGGACACAGATTTACGGCGTTTCACTACCCGATGGGTCCGGCCTGCCCGATCTGGTGTTTTTCGGGTGTGGAGTTCTGATCGGCGGTATGGGCGGTATACTGCAATCGGCCAGTCGATCGATGATGGTGCGTCACACCGATCCGCAGGCACCGGTTGAAAGCTTTGGATTGTATGGCCTGTCGGGCCGGGCCACTGCTTTTGCAGCACCGTTGCTGATCGATATTGCAACAGTAACCACTGGCAGTGCACGACTGGGGGTTTCACCAATCGTAGGGTTGTTTATTCTGGGCCTGATACTGATGCGTTGGGTAAGACCGGAAGGGGATCAGACCGGATGATTTTACTACGTTTCTTGACCGTATCCATTGCGCTGATTCTGGCAGGAGCCGTCGGCGCGGAACCATTGGCAAAGGAACTGTTCGGGGCAAAACGCATTAGCTCTCAGCAGAAACCAGCCGCCTTCGGCAGTTATTCGCGCGGATGCGCGGCCGGTTCGGTTCAACTGCCGGAAACGGGCCCGACTTGGCAGGCCATGCGCCTGTCGCGCAATCGTAACTGGGGGCATCCTCAGGCGGTCGATTATGTTCAGGACCTCAGCCGTTTTGCGGCCAAGCAACCGGGCTGGAACGGGCTTTACATCGGTGACATCAGCCAACCGCGTGGCGGGCCAATGACATCCGGACACCGCAGCCATCAACTGGGTCTGGATATAGATATCTGGATGCTGCCCGGCGACAACATGCGGATGTCGCGCAATGCCCGCGAAAACACCTCGTCCATTTCGCTGCGTCGTTCGAACGGGGCTTATGTAAACAGCAACTGGACGAAGCAGCACCATGCGGTTCTGCGCGCAGCGGCCAAGGACAAACGCGTTGCGCGTATCTTTGTATTTCCGGGTGCCAAGGTGCAGATGTGCAATGACGAAAAAGGAAACAAATCTTACCTGCGTAAGATCAGGCCATGGTGGGGACATCACTATCATTTCCATGTCCGCCTGAAATGCCCACGGGGTTCACGCGGGTGCGTCAATCAGGATCCGCCGCCAAGCGGTGACGGTTGCGCCGAGGCGCAGCAATGGGTGAAAAACATTCTCAATCCGCCGCCGCCTGATCCAAACGCGCCGGCTCCGAAAAAACGCCGCGAATATGTTATGGCTGATTTGCCCAATCAATGCGTCTCAGTTCTGCAATCCAACTGATAGCGGCGATTGTTTTCGCCAGCTCCGCCTGCGCGGCCGAGGTCAAGACGGCGACCTATCTGGGCACCTACACTTGGCGCAGCGGCGGTGACTGGTTCGGAGGGTTTTCTGCCCTGCACCTGTCCGACAACGGACACAGCATGATCGTTCTAAGCGATCGGGCCAATATCGCGCAGGCGAATATTGACCGGGACGGGGACCAGATAACAGATGTGACGGTCGAGGACCGTTGGCCCCTGCGTTCCAGCCGGGGGCGAATTTTGACGGGCAGGGCGGGGGATGCCGAAGGTATCGCCATTGCGCCGGATGGCACGATCTATATTTCTTTCGAAGGTGTTCACCGGATTGCCCGGTATCACAGCCCGGATGACAATGCGCGCGTTCTGCCGAGGCCAAAGGAGTTTGACGCGCTGGACAGGAACGGTTCTTTCGAAGCGCTGGCAATCGACGGGCGCGGGTGGTTGTACACCATGACGGAAAGAAGCCGCACGATGGACGGCGACATTCCCGTCTACCGATGGGATGGCCAAATCTGGACCACGCCGTTTGTCCTGCCTCAGCGCGGAAAATTCCTGCCAGTGGCCGCTGATTTCGACACGGAAGGGCGGCTGTATGTGCTGGAAAGATCACTTTCGCTGATTGGATTTCGGTCACGACTGCGCAGATGGGAAGTGATTGGCGATGAGGTCCGCGCCGAGGAAACCCTGTTAGAGACCTCAACTGGAAAGCACGACAATCTCGAAGGGTTATCGGTTTGGCGCGATGATCTGGGGCGGTTACGGGCAACGATGGTGTCGGATGACAATTTCATGGTTCTGCAAAGCACGGAACTGGTCGAGTACCTATTGCCAAACTGACTTGCCAAAATGATCTGCAGCGTCTAGAAACCCGGCTTGCCTTGGGCGATGCCCTTGGCCAAGTCGCCGCAACCTTGTCAAAACGGGCATCAAAAAATGCAACGCACATATATTCCCGGCATTATTGCCATGGCTGCCATCGTCGTGGCCTCGAACATCCTAGTTCAGTTCCTGATTTTTGACGGGCTTCTGACATGGGGTGCCTTTACTTATCCCCTGGCCTTTTTGGTCACCGATATTATGAACCGTTTCTATGGCGTTGGCCCGGCCCGCAAGGTCGTGTTAGCGGGCTTTGTAACCGGAATTGCCTGTTCGCTGATCGGCAGCCAGATCATGTTGCAGGGTGACGGATTTACATACGCCGCCGTACCCCTGCGGATCGCGGTTGCATCCGGCACGGCCTTTCTGATTGCGCAACTGACCGACGTCACCGTGTTCAATTCCCTGCGCGGCGGTCGCTGGTGGCGTGCGCCGCTGGTATCAACCCTTGTTGGTTCCGCGTTGGACACAGTGCTGTTCTTCACAATCGCCTTTTCAGCCTCGGTCGCAATCTTTGGGGCCAAAGCCGACGCCGCAATCAGTTGGGCGTGGGAGCCGGTTCCAATCATGCTGACCGGTCCGATGGCGCCGCTGTGGGTCACGCTGGCCTTTGCGGATTGGCTGGTAAAGCTGTCGCTGGCGCTGATCGCTCTGATTCCTTTCAGGATGATCGTCGCACGGCTGACTGCGCAGCTTGCGTAAATTTTTGCTTTGAGATTGGCACAACTTGTGGCAGGCTCGATCCCAACCGCAACAGATAGAAAAGGAGGTGATCCAGTGTCGAGAAAGAGATTGGAGAGAGGTGTTGGAACAACCGGGGGGACCGCCTGTTAGGGCAGCCCTTGGCGGAGCGTTCGCTCCGGCTGGTCGATTGATCTAACCGACCCAACCTCCTGAACTTTCGAAGGGCCGCCCCGCCGGGGCGGCCCTTTTTGTTTCCGGCAACCGGTTGTAGGGTCGCGCCATGTTGCACGTAAGCGATGATATCATTCTGCAGGACTGGGAACTGACCGAAAGCTTTATACGCGCTTCCGGCCCCGGCGGGCAGAACGTGAACAAGGTTTCAACCGCGGTCGAGCTGCGGTTCGAGGCTGCACGCTCACCCTCGCTGCCGGATCCGGTCAAGTCGCGCCTTAAACGGCTGGCAGGTCGCCGATGGACCAAGGACGGCGCGATCATCATCCAGTGTGATGAAACCCGATCACAGTCCCGCAACCGCGAGATTGCCCGTACCCGCCTTGCCGAGTTGATTGCCCGCGCTCTTGTCGCGCCCAAAAGGCGCATCGCCACCAAGCCAACTTATGGTTCTGTCAAACGGCGGCTGGCCTCGAAAAAGGCCCGATCCGACGTCAAGGCGCTGCGCGGCAAAGTCTCGGATGATTAGTCTGGTAACTTTTCGGCACATTGATACTGTGCGCGCGTGATGGGAAAATAGAAAAGGTTATCTCATGAGATTGGATGGGAAAACTGCCGTAGTAACAGGCGGCGCGTCGGGTTTCGGCGCGGGTATTGTGCAAAAGTTTCTGGAAGAAGGTGCCCGTGTTCTGATCGCTGATATCAACGGCGATGCAGCCGCTGACATGGCAGATCAGCTGGGGCCCAAGGCCGTTGCACACAAGGTTGACGTATCAAACGGCCCATCCGTGCAGACGATGGCGGACGCGGCGATATCGGCCTTTGGGCACGTTGATATTCTGGTCAATAACGCAGGAATTACCCACCTTCCCACCCCGCTGGAAAACGTTAGCGAAGACGATTTTGACCGCGTCTACAACGTGAATATGAAATCCGTCTACCTGACGGCGCGCGCGTTGGTTCCGCACATGAAAGACCGCAGTTCCGGCGCTGTTTTGAATGTCGCCTCGACCGCCGGGCTGTCGCCGCGGCCCAACCTTAACTGGTACAATGCGTCAAAGGGCTGGATGATTACCGCGACCAAGACGATGGCGGTTGAACTGGCCCCTGCTGGTATTCGGGTAAACGCGATTTGCCCCGTGGCCGGTGAAACGCCGCTTTTGAAATCTTTTATGGGTGAAGACACGCCAGAGGTTCGCGCCAAGTTCCTGTCCACGATTCCAATCGGTCGCTTTTCCACACCGCAGGACATGGGAAATGCCGCCTGCTTTCTTTGTTCTGACGAGGCGGCCATGATTACAGGTACCGCCATGGAAGTGGACGGCGGTCGCTGCATCTGAACTGTCTTTAAGTGGAACAAGCCGAATGAAACCCGGATCAAGAAACCTGATTACCGATGTTCCCGGCCTGCTTGTCGGCAACGCGCATGACGAGACGCTGAAATCCGGCACGACCGTTCTGACCGCAAAGCAGCCCTTTACCGCGTCGGTTCACGTTATGGGCGGCGCACCGGGTACCCGAGAAACCGACCTGCTTGCGCCAGACAAATCCGTGGCCAAGATCGATGCGTTGGTCCTGTCCGGCGGGTCCGCCTTTGGGCTGGATGCCTGTTCCGGCGTATCTGACGCGCTGAGAGAGCAGGGCAAAGGCTTTGCCGTTGGCAACGCAATTGTGCCAATTGTTCCGGGCGCAATCCTCTTTGATCTGCTGAATGGCGGGAACAAGGACTGGCAGGAAAACCCCTATCGCACCTTGGGACGCGCAGCCTTCAACGCCGCGTCTGAATCTTTTGACATTGGGACAGCCGGCGCAGGCTGCGGGGCGCTGACCGCCATGCTCAAAGGCGGATTGGGGTCTGCCTCGCTTGTGCTTGAATCGGGCATTACTGTTGGCGCGCTGGTAGCCGCCAATCCCAAGGGTAGCGTCACGACTCCGGGTGGCCAGCATTTCTGGGCTGGTCCTTTCGAGATTGAGGAAGAATTTGGTGGATTGGGACCTGACCCCTCTGCTGGTTTGGGTCGTTCGTTTGAAAGCCGCAAAACGCAGGCAACTCAGGCGCATTCGCCAGAGCGGGCAAACACAACCATCGCCATTGTTGCAACTGACGCCAATCTAACCAAGCCGCAATGCCAAAGAATGGCGGTCGTCGCCCATGACGGTATCGCACGGGCGATTGTCCCAGCGCATTTGCCCGGCGACGGAGATCTGGTGTTCAGTGCCAGCACCGGTGAGCAGCCATTAGGTGAAACGGATAAGAATTTTGACGAAATCGGCCATGCTGCAGCACTTTGTCTCAGCCGGGCAATTGCGCGTGCCATCTATCTGGCAACGCCATCCAAGGGCGATCTTCTTCCAACTTGGCAGAATATAACTGATAAAACCTGATCTTGGTCCCTGTGCACCCCCCAGCGCAGTCAGTATCACGCGGCAAAGTGCCGGTTGACTCCCGATAGGTGCAGCGTTCCATTCAGGGCAGCTAAAATCGATTGGAGCAACTGCCATGAAACGCATTCTCGTCCCTGCACTTTTTGGTCTGCTGGCCGTTCCCGCATTTGCGGAAGGCGACGCCGAAGCGGGCAAAAAGACGTTCAACAAATGCAAATCCTGCCACCTTGTC
>JBPCWT010000030.1:0-8822 GCA_051009255.1 Ruegeria sp.
AATCTATTTGAAAGTGATTATGCCTGACATTAGGGTGACTAATATGATCGTAAACCTGCCCTATTCCGCCCTGCGCGCCTTCGAGGCAGTTGTCCGACATTCCGGCTTTTCCCCGGCAGCAGCTGAGCTGGGTGTCAGCCAAAGTGCGGTCAGTCAGCATGTGCGGGCGCTTGAGGAATGGCTTGGTCTCGAATTGCTGGTACGTGGTGCACGGTCATCGCGTCCGACCCGCGAAGGGGAACTGCTGGCGCTGGCCATTTCTGAAGGGTTGGGGCGTATTTCGGACGTTTGTACCCAGCTGAGGGACAAGACCCGCACCGACAGAACCATCGTGATTTCATGTCTGCCGGGCTTTGCGTTCAACTGGTTGTTTCCGCGCCTTTTAAACTTTGATCTTGCTCATCCGGACCTGTCGATTTCCATTGCCACGGATACCGGGCAATATCCGTTTTCAGGGGCGGATGCGGATATCGGTATTCGCTATGGCCTGGGTGATTACCCTGGCTATCAGGTCGATTTGCTGATGACCGAGCAGCTGTTTCCGGTCTGCGCTCCCTCTTTGATACCAAGCTTGCGTGGGGTCGAAGATCTGGCACAGCACACGATGCTGGTGGATGAGAACCTGCATCATGGACCCGCAAGTCCAACGTGGGATTTTTGGGCGCGGCAATGCGGGCTGACGCTACCGTGGCCCTTGCGAACACGGAGGTTTGGGCAATCCAATCTGGTTGTTCAGGCGGCCATCGAGGGGCTTGGTGTCGCTTTAGGGCGGGAACCTCTGGTCATCGACACGCTGTGCGACGGACGTTTGGTGCGGCCAGTTCCGGAGCTGACGCAGTCTCCGCTGTCTTATTGGTTGGTTCGACCCCATGAAACTAAGGACAGCCCGAAAGTCGGTGAGTTTCTGAACTGGATCCGTGCCGAGGTTGAGGCGCAGCCGGACATTCCGCCAGCCGCGGGCGCCGGGAATTAGCCTGACTTATACGAGTCATTACCATTCCAGCATGGTGCAAGATCGGCTTGCCGCCCATACTTGCACAAGCCATCTGACAATCTGGAGAGCATTTCAATGTATCTGAGAAACTGCTGGTATGTCGCCGCCTGGAGCAAAGATATCGGTCGCGAGCTGAAGGCCGAGACGTTTCTGGGCGAGAATATCGTGCTTTACCGGCAGGAGGATGGCAGGCCAGTCGCATTGGAGGATGCTTGCCCGCACCGCAAGCTGCCTCTGTCCAAGGGCAACCTTATCGGGGATGTCGTGGAATGCGGCTATCACGGGCTTAAATTCGACTGCACGGGCAAGTGCACCGACAGTCCGACGCAGCGCGGCATGACCCCGCGGCGGGCGGTGGTTAGATCATATCCGGTTGTGGATCGGTATCGGTTCCTTTGGATATGGATGGGCGATCCGGAACTTGCGGATCCCGACAAGATCTTCCCGATCGAGAATTTTGACGATGACAGCTGGGGCAAGACCGACGGTGGGGTAATGGATATCGACTGCCATTACCTGTGGGTCTGCGACAACCTGCTTGATCCCAGCCATGTCGCCTGGGTGCATGTATCTTCTTTTGCAGGCGCTGGAACGGATGAAGAGCCGCTAAACGTCGAGCGGACCGACCGTGGCGTCGTCGTCTCGCGTTGGATTGCAAACAAACCGCCATCGCCCTATTACGCCAAACTGGTGGCATTTGACGGCGATTGCGACCGGCTGCAGCATTATGAGATGTGCATGCCCGCGATCGGGCTGAACAAATCCATCTATACGCCGGTCGGGACCGGCGGGTATGACAAGCAACCCATTGCTGAAACGTTCATCAATATCTCCTATAATTTCATGACCCCAATCGATGAAGATCGCACCAGATACTTCTGGTTTCAGCACCGAAATTCCGATCCCGAAAATGCGGAAGTGTCCAAATTCATGAATGACGGTGCGCGCATGGCGTTTCTTGAGGACAAGGACGTTCTGGAAGAAGTCCACAAGGGTATGAAGTACGCCAAGACGCCCAACATCGATCTCGGGTTGGACGCGGGTGCCAAACTGTTTCGCAAAACGCTTGATCGCGCGATCGAAGCCGAAACCACCCCTGTGAGTACAACAGTTCCGGCTTGAGGCGCCGTCTGCGAAAGTTACTTATGTAGTTTCACTTGATCGAGCTATTTGAAGTTGACCCCGCCCTGCCGACCGAATTTTTGGCAAGAAGGGCGGAGTTTGCCACTTGCTTGTTATGTCGCTCTGTAGATCACTGGAAACCGGCCCCCGGCGAAGGGCGCACCGGGGGGTAAGCTGTCGTCGTGCAGCCATTCGGTGACAGTATCGCGGGGCTCATAGGTTGCGCCGTCCACAGCGAACCGGATCGCATAGCCGCGTCTGCGCCGGGTTGAGGTGCGGTTGCCCATCGCTGAATGCACAATCATACCGTCAAATGCCAGCGCATCGCCGGGTTTCATCTTCGGGTAGTGAAAGATGTCGTAGTCGGCGCGGTTCATCTCGAAATCGGGCATGTCGATATAGTCTGGGTTGTCCACTTCCAGATAATGCAAAAAGCCCCCAAGTTGGTCCGTTTTGAAGGGCCGGTATTTGGCGCCCCAAGCATGCGAGCCTCTTACGAACTCCAACGCACCGTTGTCGGGGTCCACGGGGTCCAGCGCAATCCACATGGTCATGATCGGGCCTGAGACCGGCCAATAGGGTTGATCCGTATGCCAGCCCGTTTGTGTTTTTGTGCCCGGTTCTTTGGCAAATATCTGGTCGTAGATCAGCGAGGTCCAAGGGCTGTTTGCTACCTCTGCCACACGCTGCCCAATATCAGAATTCAGGCAATAGTCTTGAAACACGCCGGGATTTTCACGCATGTTTTTGTAAGCAAAGTAACGGTCACCTTTGGCAACTTCGTCATCGACGGCCTGGCGCAGCTTACTCAGCCAATCCTGCGACAGCACTTGTTTCAGCAGCACGACTCCGTCGCGCGCATAGGTATTCTGAACGGTTTTCAGGTCAGGTGTTTGTGTCATGTAACGTCCATTTCTGTCACCTCATTTACTGAGGCGGTTGCAGAAGGTAGGCGCGTTGCGCCCGTTTTTTTGGCGTTACGAGGTGGGTGAACTGCGGCAGTTTATGATGAAGCAGGGCCAAAGCGACCGGGCCGACCATTTGCCGGCAAGACGTCGATGGAACTGTTCCACACGGAAGCTCATTGCGTCACCTTTCTCCGTTATCTTAGTCGCAATTTCCGCATTGGAATAGAACCCGTGGCGAGTTGTTTTGCATATCGATAAATTTATTGACTAAATGTGCATAGTGATAAATATTATTACCATCATGCAAAATTATTCTGTTTTCTCGCTCGCCCGCAATGCGCTAACCGGGCACCGGAATTGGCCGCAGGTCTGGCGCAGCCCGCCGTTGAAAGACCGCTATGATGTCGTGGTGATCGGGGCAGGAGGTCACGGGCTGGCAACTGCCTATTATCTGGCCAAGGAATTCGGCATCACCAATGTTGCCGTGTTGGAACGCGGCTGGTTGGGCGGCGGCAATATCGCGCGAAATACGGTGACCATTCGATCGAATTACATGAGGGATGAGTCAATCCCATTCTATGTCAAATCCGTCGCCATGTACGAAGGGCTCACGGACGAGTTGAATTTCAACATGATGCATTCCAAACGAACCATGGTGGATGTGGTTCAGACCTGGCCCAAGCTGCGCGAGCTGCGGCGGCGGCAGTTGGTGATGGACATCTACGGCTCGACCTACGAACAGATCACAACCGAGGAATTGCGCCGCCGCATTCCTGCGTTGACTGGCGGCGGCCAAGATGCACGGCTGCCTGTGATTTGCGGCATGGTTCATACGGATGCAGGTGTGAACCGGCATGATGCGGTGGCCTGGGGCTATGCCCGCGCGGCTGACGCGCGCGGGGTTGAGATTCATCAGCAAACAGCGGTGCAATCCCTGCTACGCGGGGCGGATGGGGCCATCGAAGGGGTCGAGACCAACCGGGGCACAGTTCGCGCAAAGAAAGTGGTCGTGGCAGTCTCAGGCCATACAACGACGCTGACCGAAACTGCGGACCTCAGACTTCCGCTGCGGACGATGAACCTGACGGCCTTTGTGTCCGAGCCGGTCAAGCCGCTGGTTGATGTGATCGTGAACTGTCCGGACAGCGGGTTCTATTTCAGCCAGTCCGACAAAGGTGAGATGGTCATCGGCGGCGCGCCCGATATGGGGCAGAGCTTCCGTCGAGACATAAAGCAACATGTATTCGAGGATACCGTGACTGCGATGCTGTCGCTTTTCCCCAGTTTTAAGAAGCTCAAACTGATGCGGCAATGGGGCGGGCATCTGGATATTGCCCATGATGCCTCACCCATCATGGATCAGACAGAGATACCGGGCCTGTTTATCACCGCCGGATGGTGGGGCGGGTATAAGGCTATCCCGGCGGGCGGGCTGACGCTGGCGCATCTGGTGGCCAAAGGTGAACCGCACCCGCTGATGGCACCCTTCACACTGGGCAGGTTCCGGCATCTGGATTTCGTAATGGAAGCCGGAACCACCACTGCGCGATAGGAAAGGACAGGATCATGATGCTTATAACCTGCCCGTTCTGTGGCAAGCGCAATGAAAGCGAATTTATCCATGGTGGCCCGGTAGGGGCAGTCCGCCCAGATCCCAATGCCGTCAGCGATGAGGAATGGGTCGAGTATCTGACAGTGACGCCGAATCCATTGGGTCCGGTTCAGGAGAAATGGTGGCACGCACGGGGATGCGGTGAATGGTTCACCATCTGGCGTGATACACGGACCCATGACATTGTGGAGGCACCCGATGGCACAACGTAACCGCCGCGCCTCAGGCGGGCGCATTGACCGAAACCGCCCATTGCATTTCACCTTCAATGGCAAGCCATACGAAGGGTTCAAGGGCGATACGTTGGCCTCGGCCCTGCTGGCCAACGGTATTCGTGTCACCGCCCGCAGTTTTAAATATCACCGCCCGCGCGGTATTATGGGCCACGGGGTCGAAGAACCTGCGACGCTGGTGGAACTGGACGGCGAGGATGCCTCGGGCAACCGTCCCGCGACCACGGTGCCGCTTCGGGACGGGCTCAGCGCACGCTCGGTCAATTGCTGGCCATCGCCCGAGTTCGATCTGGGCGGGATCAATCAGTTACTCTCGCGGTTTATCCCCGCAGGGTTTTACTACAAGACGTTCAAATGGCCGAACTGGCATCTGTTCGAACCTTCAATCCGTCGGGCTGCAGGGTTGGCGGCAGCACCTGAAAGCCCCCCGGCTTCAGGCCATTTTGAAGCCCGAAACGCCCATGCCGATGTGCTGATCGCGGGGGCGGGCCCAGCCGGGCTGCAAGCGGCGCTTGAGGCTGGTCGCGCCGGAAAACGCGTGTTTCTGGCCGATGAGGGCACCGAGGCGGGCGGTAGTTTGTTGAACCGCAACCTGTCTATCGGTGGACGTTCGGCCTTGGACTGGGTCGCGGATGCGGTGGCTGAGCTGCGTGGGATGGAGAAAGTCACCCATCTGCAGAATGCAACCGTCTGGGCCTACCGCGAGCATAATCTGATGATCGTGAACGAACGCGAACCCGAACTGGACGGAGTTTTGGAACGCAGCTGGCGCGTGCGAGCGGGGGAAGTTGTAATCGCAACCGGGGCCACCGAACGTGCCATGGTCTTTGGTGACAATGATCGACCCGGTGTCATGTTGGCCTCTTCGGTACAGGCCTATGTCAACCGCTGGGGCGTTAAGCCCGGGCAGCGTGTGGTGCTGTTTACAAACAACAACAGTGTTTATGCCGTGGCGGCCGATCTGGCAGCAGCCGGTATGCAAGTTGAGGCCATCCTCGACTGTCGCAAAACCGTTCCACCTGAAGCTTTGGAGCTGGTGCCGGATATTCCGGTTCATGCCGCAACCGTTGCTGGTGACGTGCGCGGGCGCAAAAGTGTGCGCGCAGTCAAAGCCGTTCCCGTGACCGGAGGGGCGGGTCGCTGGATCGACTGTGATGTGCTGGGTTGTTCCGGCGGTTGGAACCCGACCGTTCATCTTTGGTCGCAATCCCGCAGCACGTTGCGATTTGATGAGGATCTGGCAGCCTTCGTTCCTGACGAGGCGGTTCAGACTTGTCGCGCTGTGGGCGCAGCGGCTGGTGATCTGACGCTGGATAGGATTGTTGGTGGTGGCGAAGACCTGGCCTACGCGATCGAACCTCTCTGGCGCGTCAACGTGCCGGGACAGCGCGGGAAGGCGTTTTTGGACGTGCAGAACGATGTCTCGGTCAGCGATGTGCATCTGGCCCTGCGCGAAGGCTATGACAATGTGGAACATGTCAAGCGCTACACGACCGGCGGCATGGGGATCGATCAGGGTAAAACCGGCAATATCAACATCATCGGCACTGTTGCGATGCAAAAGAGCGTGCCGCTGCAAGAGGTTGGAACAACCACATTTAGATCCCCCTACACGCCTGTTTCGTTCGGTGCGATTGGCGGGTTACGGGAAGGCTGGCGGCTATTTCCCTATCGCCATACCCCTGTAACCCAATGGAATAAGGACAACGGCGCTGTGATGTATGAAGCCGGCGCGCGCTGGCGGCGTCCGGGCTATTTTCCGAAGCCGGGTGAAGGCCTGCAAGAGGCGGTAAACCGCGAATGCCGCGCTGTTCGTGAAGGCGTCGGCGTCTATGACGGCTCACCTCTTGGCACGTTTGAACTGAAGGGAAGGGACGTTCCGAAATTCCTAGATTTCATCTACCCCAACATTATGTCCACGCTGAAACCGGGTGACGGGCGCTATGGGTTGATGTTGTCTGAAGATGGTTTGATCCTGGACGATGGCGTGGCCTTCCGACTGGATGACCACCGCTGGATGATTTCAACCTCGACCGGTCACGCGGATGCGGTGAACCAGCATATGGAAAAGCTGCTGCAAACCGAATTCCCCGACTGGCAGGTGCTGATTACCACTGTCACCAGCCAGTGGAATAATGCCACTATCTGTGGTCCCAAGGCGCGTGAAGTTTTGGAGGCGATAGGCTCGGATATCGACCTCGCGCCCGAGGCGTTCCCTTTCATGTCTTTCCGCGAAGGCACCGTCGCCGGTTTCCCGGCGCGGGTGGTGCGGGTGAGTTTTACCGGTGAACTGTCCTATGAGGTCAACGTGGCCCCGCGCCACATGGCGGCCCTGTGGGACAAGGTGATGGAGGTTGGTGCGCCCTTTGGTATCCTGCCTGTGGGTTCGGAATCCAGCCATGTGCTGCGGGTCGAAAAAGGGTTCCTGTCGTTGGGGCATGAGGTCGACGGCACGGTGGATGCCTATGATCTGGGAATGGGATGGGCGATGTCCAAGAAAAAGCCTGACTATCTGGGCAAACGCTCGGTCCAGCTGCGCAAGTCAGGCGGCGGTACCCGGCGCGAGCTGGTCGGAATTCTGGCGGATGATCCGAACCGGCAAATCCCCGAAGGTGCGCCACTGACGCCCGGAGGTCGGAAAGAAGCCACCGACGGGTTGGTCACTGCCTGTGTATGGAGCGTGATAAACAACCGCTGGGTTGGGCTGGCGTTGCTGGAAGATGGCCACGCGCGGCAGGGCGAAACTGCGCACGTCCGGCTGAAGGATGACGTGATCCCGGTCACGGTCACGAAACCGGTCTTTCACGACCCCGAAGGTAAATTGCTGAGGTCCTGAGATGAGTTATGACGTCACAATTGAACGGTGCGGCCTGAAGGCTCTGTTCGACCTCAAAGGCGCGCCAGAGGCGGTATCGCAATGGGCCGGGGACGCTTTGCCGAGTTTGCCGCTCCGCCCCAACTGCCGAACAGAAAAGGACGGCATCGAACTGTTTCACATCGGTCGTGACCACTGTATCACCCGCGCCTCACTGGCACAGGAAGACGCGATGGAAGCCCGGCTGAAGCCCACGGACTGCCCGCCAGATATCAGTATTGTTAGGGTCTCGGACACGATGACCTTCTTTCGCATAGTCGGCCCAGATGCAGGTCAGGTGATGTCAATTGCTTGCCCGATGGACCTGCATGACAGCGTGTTCCGGACGGATGCGGTTTCCTATACCGAAGTGTTTGGCCTCAAGGCTTTGGTGATGCGGTGTCAGGATGGTATTGAGTTCGCAGTCGAACAGAGTTTTGCGGATATGGTCGAAGACTATCTGATCCGCGCCACGGCTTGAGGGGAAGATCGGCATGGCTCGAACGCACATCCACAAGTACCAGACGCGCTATCACGCGAAAGCAACCTATTCCAAGGCGATCCGCGCCCGGGGTGACTTTGTCTTCATGCAGGGTCAGGTCGGCACGCTGATGGATGGCACACTGGTTGGCGAAAGCGACCCGGGCGCGCAGGCAGATCAGGCCTGCCGCAACATCCAGCGCTGGATGGAAGAGGCCGGGGGAAGCTTGACTGATGTTTGCAAGTTGACAGTCTACGTCACCGATATTTCGTACCGTCCGGCCGTTTACGAGGCGATCAATCGCTGGTTCGAAGGTGTTCATCACTGTTCGACAGGCGTGGTTGTGCAGGGGTTGGCCGATCCGTCGCTTTTGGTCGAGATCGACGCGATGGCTGTCATCGACGATGATGCTGACACCCCCGGCTAAAGGAGTCGGGTCTATCCGACATCGCATTGCGTAGAAACGCCAGTCATGAGAGTGTCCGGTCGAGCCGGCCCGGTTTTGTCTGCGAATTGTTATGCTTTCGACACTCACCTCGATACTGCCGATCTTTTTGATCATTGCGCTGGGTTTGGCCCTGCGCAAAGGCGGCATTCCCAGTACGGATTTCTGGAACC
>JBPCWT010000031.1:0-3679 GCA_051009255.1 Ruegeria sp.
GTCTGGTTGCCATCGCGCTGCTTCTGGGTGGCGGGCTCAGCGCCCTGCAGGGGGCTGCGGTCTCGACCGGTATCCCGTTTACGCTGGTCGTTCTGATCATGTGCTATTGCCTGTGGCTGGCGCTGAAATCTGAACGTTCAAAGATGTAGAAAGATACGCCTGAGAAATCAGAAACGCCCGCCAATCGGCGGGCGTTTTTCGTTCACGACAACGTATTCTGCCCGCCGTCCGCTCTGCCGATGTTCGGCAGGTGCGGCAACACTCATTCAACAGGCAGATGGGTCCACACGTCAGATGTTGAATCGTGTTCGGCGCGGGTTCCGTCTGATACTGCGCCAAGTCGCTTTGCAACCGCCTGCGAGCGATGATTTTCAAAATGGATATAGCTGACAAGTTGGTTCAGCCCGTGACGCCGATGCGCCCACAGGCGAACGGCGTCCGCGGCTTCGGTGGCATATCCCTTGCCCTCGGCCCCTTCAAACAGATGCCACGCCAGCTCCACCCGCGGCCAGTTCGAATGCTTCAGCAAGCCGACGCGACCAAGCGGAGTGTTCGTGCCCCGCAGTGTCAGCATGAAGAACCCAAAACCGTGCCACTGCCAGTGGCCAACACCTGTCAGAAAACCAAACCAGGCACGTTCTGCGCTGACCGTCTCGCCCAGCGCCGTCATACTGGGAGAGCTTGTCATGAAACGCGTAAACTCGGGCAGATCGCTGCGTTCTGGGCCGCGCAAGGTCAGGCGGTCCGTTTCAAGTCGTGGCGCGGAAGTCAAAGGATCGGTCATAGCAGTCTCCGTTCAGACGAACTCAGGTCGCAAAGGCGTAATCGTATATATGTGGGCGATCAGCTTACGGGCGTGAAATGAAAAGGATGGAACGCCCACCAGAACGGCGGGCGTTGCGTTTGAACCGCGTCTTACTTCAACGCCCTTGCCAGGAACTTCTGCGTGTCGTCATGGGTGGGTGATCCAAACAGGGTTTCGGGCGGGCCTTCTTCGATAATGCGCCCATCCTTGAGAAAGCACACCTTGTCCGCCGCTTCTCGGGCAAAGCCCATTTCATGCGTCGCCATTACCATCGTCATACCCTGGTTTTTCAACATCAGCAGCACGTCCAGAACCTCGCCCACCAGCTGTGGATCAAGGGCCGACGTGATCTCGTCAAACAACATCACTTCTGGCCGCATCGCCAACGCCCGGACAATCGCAACCCGCTGCTGCTGACCACCAGACAGCTGGTCGGGATAATTGTCCATCCTGTCGGCCAGCCCAAACCGTTCGAACAAGGTCTCCACCTCGGGCTGTAGCTGCGCGCGGGACAGCCCACGGACCCGGCGGGGTGCAAGCATGACATTTTCCAGCGCGGTCATGTGCGGAAACAGGTTGAAGCTTTGAAAAACGATTCCGATCCGGGCCCGTATCGATTGCGGGTTTCGACCCGGAACCGAGATGTCTTCGCCGTCCAGAAAGATTTCGCCATCCTCGATAGGCTCTAACAGGTTGATGCAGCGCAGCAGGGTCGATTTACCTGCGCCGGACGAACCGATCAGGCAAACCATTTCACCCTCTTCGACCGTCAGATCGATCCCGTCGCATACCGTGTGGTCTCCGAATTTCTTGACCACTCCGCGCAAATCCAGTTTTGGCATCAGCGTCGCTCCCGCATCTGCCGCGCCATCAGATGATCGGCATAGCGCGTCGCTGGAATTGTCACGATCAAAAAGATGATCGCCGCCCCGACATAAGGTGTAAAATTGGCCAGCAGCGATTTGAAAACACCCGCCTGCCGAAAGATTTCCACCGGCCCGATAAAGCTCAGCAGCGACACATCCTTTTGCAGCGCAATCAGCATGTTCATCTGCGATGGCACCACGTTTCGAATTGCCTGAGGCAACACAACATCACGCATCACCTGCCGCTCTGAAAGACCCAAAGACAACGCGGCCGCCCGCTGGCTGTGGTGAACACTGTCGATGCCCGCGCGAAAAATCTCGGCCACATACGCCGAATAGGTCAAGATCAGCGCCAGCGAACCCCAGATATAAGGCGAGTTCCACGGTCGCGGAAGGCCAAGACCCGGAATACCAAACCCGATCAGATAGACCGTCAGGATAACGGGAACGCCACGGAATATATCCGTAAACGCGGCACCAAAGACGCGCAGCGGAAACAACGCGGGCGACTTGGCATCCCGCGCGATCGCGATCAGCAGCCCCAGAATCGCAATGGCCGGTGCCGACCACGCAAAAATCATCACATTGATGCGGAATGCCTGCAGCAGCTTCGGAAAGGTTTTGGCCAATACTTCGCCATTGAAAAAGCTCTGCTGAACCTTCTCCCAGCCCGGCGCCATAGGCACAAGAAAGTACAGGGCGGCGACAACGGTGATGGTGCTGGTCGCGGCAATCGCCATTGACCGGCGCTTTTGCTGCGCCTCATAACGTTCGCGGCGGGTCAACCCCGCCGCCTTGGATTCTTGCATTTTACTTGATCGACCTTTGCATTTTACTTGATCAAAGGAACACCCGTGGTGTCCTGCAGCCACTTCGCCTCGATCGCGGCCAGCTTGCCGCTCTCTGTCAGACTGGCGATGGCTTCGTCAATACAGGCCTTCAGCGGATTGCCCTCTTCCATCAGCATGCCGAACTGATCAGGATTGTCGCTTTGCTCTGGCGGAAACTGACCGATGACTTTTGATCCTTCGATCATGACCGCGCTCAGGAACAGGGCCGTGGGCAGGTCAAACAGGGCGGCGTCGATCTGGTTTGCGGTCATCGCGGCGTTCACGTCCGCATTGTCCCCGTACAGCAGCGGATCATTTTCCGGCTGGATGATGCTGGCCAGTTGCGGCACCGCCGTAGTCGAACCGACAGCCCCCCACTGCAACGCTCTCAGCGCATCAAGGTTCGGTTCGGTTTCCGTTGCGTTCGGCCCCACCAGAACAGCCATCGGGGCGGTGTAGTAGGGCGACGAGAAATCAACCACCTGATCCCGCTCTGGCGTGATCGAGTATTGTTGCATGTTCACGTCAAAGTCTTTCGAACCGGGCTGAATCGCCTCGTCGAACGACGACCGGATCCACACCACGTTATCCGCTGAAATCCCCATTTCCTCGGCAACGGCGAACGCCACGGCTGCCTCGAATCCCTGACCCGATTCCGGCGCATCGTCCAGCACCCAAGGATAATAAGCAGGGTTCCCGGTTGCGACGGTGAACTTGCCGTCCGTCAGGGTTTTACCTGCGGCGCAATGCCCATCCGCCAGGGCTGCAGTTGAAAACGCAAACGAAACTGCCACGAGCGAAAGCATCTTGGACATTTATCCAAACCTCCTGTTGGATTGATTTGCGGCTACGGTAATTCCGCCTGCCGGTACTGTCCAGCAGGTAGCGAAACCAATCTATGGGCAGGGCCGGACAGACCCAGGCGCAAAGCCGGCCTAGAAACTGGCCGCCAATCAGGCGGGAAAAACGAGACTGGTGACGACCAGGCGGCGCAGTTGTTCTGGGAGATTCCAAAATGGCAGTTCAGGTTGGTGTTACTGGCACCACCCGAAGTTTCCACTTAGTAACTGCACAGATATGCTTACTTTTTTCAACGGGTGCAATACTCTTGGTCACATTCTGTGAAGTAAGTACTTGTGGAGGCGCCGAATGATAATCTCGCATGAACACAAGTTTAT
>JBPCWT010000032.1:0-20334 GCA_051009255.1 Ruegeria sp.
GTATTGCCGCCTGCACTGCGGGACCGTCTTCTTCTTTGTTTACTAGAAGTGCCTTGGCCGCCAAGTCTTTTAGATAAAAAGCGTCTTCTTCTTGAGTATAGTTGGGATTTAGCGGTGCGGTGGTCGCCACCTGAGCCACGGATAAAAACGCCGTCGCCATCTCTGGTCCGTTTGGCAACACAATGGCCACGCGGTCGCCGCGGCCTACCCCGATCTGCTGTAGGTCTCTGGCGACACGGTCGCAAAGCTCCCGCAAACCTTGGTAGGTCAACCAAGACCGACCAGGAGATCCTATGGCATCGGCAATGCCAGGGTGCGAAGCGATCAAATTAGCAATTGAATGAGACATCCGACATCCATTGAAACAGCATTCGATTGAGTAGAAGTTCTCGCGCCGCTATTGTTAAGTAACAGTCACGGTCAGGCTATCCAGGTCTTCCACTGACAGGACCATTACGTCGTCGCGGTTGACAGGGCCAACACCAGAAGGTGTTCCCGAAAGTATCACGTCCCCTGCTGCAAGCTCGAAATATTCGCTCAGGTAAGCGATCATTTCCGGCACTTTCCAGATCATCTGATTCAGATCGCCCTCTTGCCGGGTATCACCATTTACGGTCAGAGTAATTGCACCCTTGTCGAGATGACCAACATCTGACGCCCTGTGGATTGGGCCGCACGGCGCGGACCGTTCAAAAGCTTTGCCAATCTCCCACGGGCGACCCATTTTCTTCATCTGACCCTGCAGATCCCGGCGGGTCATATCCAGCGAAAGCCCATAGCCAAAAACGTTGTCCAAGGCATCTTCCACCGCAATGTTCGTGCCCCCTGATTTGAGCGCAACATACATTTCGGCCTCGTGGTGTACGTCCGAACTGTGCAGCGGGTAAGGGAACTCCCCCGAAGGATCGAGATTGTTCGGGTTCTTTTGAAAGAAAAAGGGTGGTTCCCGGTCTGGGTCATGACCCATTTCGATGGCGTGCGCAGCGTAATTCCGTCCAATGCAATAAACGCGACGGACAGGAAAAACGGCGTCCGTCCCAACTACGGGCAGTGCCACAAGCTCTGGTGCGTCGATAACAAGATTAACCATAATTTTCTCCGAGGTGCTGCAGCTATTAGTCTGCATCTAACGCACACCAATACTGAAATCAATTCCAACCAATCAATAAAAAATCGATTTTTTCTTGCTTAATGTCAGGATTTTTGTTTATTTGTGACCAATAGCAGGAAATTGGTTGACCAATGTCAGAAAGCCTATCGCTGATAACGCTCGAAACAACCGAGACCGAAGATACGGTTGCGGTACTTCGAGATTTCATAACGGCGGGTGATTACCAGCCTGGCGATCGACTGCCTTCCGAGCGAAACTTGATTGGGCGGTTGGGCATAAGTCGCTCGGCGCTGCGAAAAGCACTTGGAAAGTTGGAGGGCGAGGGTTCCATCTGGCGACACGTCGGAAAGGGCACATTCATTGCGCCTCAGGGGCTACAGGCCGGAAACAACCAACTTAAGATATTAAGTCAGTCAGTGACGCCCGTTAAATTGATGCGGGCGCGGCTTTCGCTAGAGCCCGCTCTGGCGCGAGAGGCCGCAGTAAACGCATCAGAATTCTCTGTCGCGCGCCTAAAGACGGCACGCGACCGCGCAGCCAACGCAGAAAACTGGGACGATTACGAAGCCGAAGATGATGCGTTTCATCGCGCCATTGCGGAAGCTTCGGAAAATGTTCTGCTGCTCTCGCTGTTCGACCACCTTAACGGTGTTCGCAGGGCAGTTGCCTGGAATTCGGTTGTCCGGCAATCAGTTCGCCCCCCTCGGGATCATTCGAGCTTTAAGGAACACGATCAAATCCTGGCGGCGATCAGTGAACGCAACCCGTCTGCTGCCCATAACGCGATGCGCGAGCATCTGAGTTCTGTATCCACACGTCTATTTGGAGAGGAGTGAGCCAAGAATTGGAGCCGGGAAAAAAGAGCACAAAGCCACGCACCGGCCCAGAAATCACTAATCATTCTCAGGGAGGAGAAACATGAGACACTTTCTAAAAAAGGCCGCCGCCGCCGCATTAGCGTTGCCGCTTGTGATGGGTATTTCAACCGGAGCTGCGCAAGCTGAAACTATCAGGATTGCATTGGCAGAGACGCCTTCGGACGAGCTTGCGGCATTTTTCGTTGCGCTTGATCGTGCCAAGGCCAATGGCCTAGATTACGAGTGGACTGCATTCTCGGACGAAGAGCTTGCAATTCAAGCGGTTCTAAGCGGTCAGATGGACATTGGTTTTGGTACTCCGTACTCGGCCATGCAGCGTTCCAAAGCACCTCTTCGGATCATTTTCCAACTTTCAAAGCTGAAGTTTTTCCCGGTTACGACGACAAAGTACTCCTCGCTTGAGGATTTGGATGGTGAGCCGATTTTGCTGCATTCCCGCGGCGGAGGCACAGATTCAATCGCCAATGTTATTGAAGACCGTATGGGCATCACGTTTGGCGAACGTTCTTATGTTCCGGGATCTTCCAATCGTGTGGCTGCTTTGCTTGGTGGTCGTGCCGACGCAACAATCATTGACCTTTCCAATAAAAACAAGCTGATGCGCAGCGACGCGGCAAGCAATTTCAATGTGCTTGAAATGTTCGAGGTCGAAGCCAGCGATGAAGCGTTGTTTGGCAATTTGGATTGGATTCAAGAAAACGAAAAGGACGTCGCCATTTTTGTGGATGCCTTGGTCAGCACATGGCGAGACCTGCATGACGATCCAACAATCATCCGGCGTGAAACCAACCCGGATGGCCCAATAGGCCAGCTTCCCGAAGAAATTTTGGCGGAATTGGATGGCTTTTATGCCGATGCCGTCGAAGGAGGCTTGTACGATCCGAATGGTGGTGGCCGAAAGGCGGCCATGGCCGACATGGAATGGTACTCGGCCGCTGGACAACTTGACGGGACACCGGACGAGTTGAACATCGAGGACTTTTGGTACCTGGCTCCGCTCGACGCAGCCACGAACTGATCATACGCACAGTGCGCCGCGCCCCTGGTTGGGCGCGGCGCATCCAATCTTGGATCATTCGAGGAACAGCAGTAAATGCCAAGTCGCGCCCTGCAGTTAAAAATACTTTCCGCATTGATCCTGTTTGGCGCCTGGCAAATCGCGGGCCTTATCCCGGTCAGTTATGCGTTTCCAACCTTCACTGAAACCATGGCTGCATTGGTTGAGCTGGCGCGAAGCGGCGTGCTGTTTGAAGCGTATGTCGAGACCCTGCAGCCATTGGTTGTTGGCGTCGCAATTTCCGCCGTAATAGGAATTGCAGTCGGCCTGTGGGTTGGATTGAACAATTTCTTTGACTGGCTGTTCTCACCGATTTTCATCGTCATGCAGGCTGCGCCGCTGGCGGCCCTGATCCCTCTGCTCGTTCTCGCATACGGGATTGGCCTGACGTCAAAGGTTTTGGTTGTCTGCATCATGGCAATGCCTGTGATCGTCTTGAACACCAGCAGTGCCGTGCGAAACACCCCAGAATCCTTCAAGGAAATGGGCAAGTCATTCCTTGCACCCAGGCATTCAATCCTGATGCGAATTGTCATACCTGCAGCGTCACCGGTAATCTTTGCCGGATTGCGATTGGGGGTTTCGGCCGGGTTTATCGGTGCAATCCTGGCTGAACTAAAAATCACTCCTACCGGGGTGGGCGATATCATCACTTACAGCCGTTCCATCGCCGATTACCCGAGCATGTACGCAGCGATCTTTTCGATCATCCTACTTGCGGTTCTGTTTTTGAATTTGTTGGAAAAAACGGAGACTGCTCTCTTCAAAGGAAACCAACGTGGCTATGTCTCAGATTGAAGAAGTAACTCCGCAACCGATGGCCGAAGACCTCGAAAGCGCCGTTTCAGTCAGAAATATTTCAAAAAATTACGGTGCGGTCGAAGCCCTGCGGGATATGTCGCTAGAGTTTCCGAAAGGGCAGTTAACATCCCTGCTGGGGCCATCGGGCTGTGGAAAAACAACTCTGCTGAAAATCATTGCGGGCTTGTTAGAACCAACTTCGGGCGAAGTGTATGTGAATGGGCAGGCCGTGTCCGAGCCAGGCCCAGACCGCGCGTTCGTTTTTCAGGATTTTGCACTACTACCTTGGGCATCGGTGTTGAAAAACGTTGCGTTTGGCCTCGAAATGCGTGGAGTAGCCAGCTCGGAGCGAGAGGCGATCGCTGAGAAGTACATCAAGAATGTTGGCCTCTCTGGATTTGAGCATAGCTATCCTCACGAGCTTTCAGGTGGCATGCGCCAACGGGTAGGGCTTGCTAGGGCACTTGCCGTCGACGCAGATGTTCTTCTTATGGATGAACCTTTTTCTGCCGTTGACGAGCAGACACGCCGAAAGTTTCAGGAAGACCTATTAAGCCTCGTGCAAAATGAAAATAAGACGTTCCTTTTCGTAACGCACTCGATCGAAGAGGCAGTTTACGTTTCAGATCAGATCGCAATTCTGCTGCCCAGGCCAAGCCGCGTATCCGAGATAATTCGACCATCGAATTTCCGGGAAAAGGGCGTCGACAATATCCGCAGAGACCCCGAGTATCTTGATATCGTTGATAATATCTGGGCGTCGCTGCGCAGCTATGTAGAATGAGGCGAACATGATTGTTTTCGGATATCGACTGCCAGGAATGTCTTCGCTCATTTTCTGGGGTTTGCTTTGGGAGATCGTTGGCCGGGCGGGGCTGACCTTTTTCATTCCTCCGCTCAGCGAAGTGATCGCGACGCTGTTTTCCATGATCGGAACACCGGCATTCCAGACCGCATTGGCACAAACGGCATATGCCTTTCTGGTTGGCGTGGGTGCCGCTATTACAATTGGAATCCCGGTCGGGATTTTAATGGGGAAGAGCCGATTGCTAGATGAACTTTTGCTGCCTTGGGTAAATGTTTTTCTCAGCGCTCCGCTAACGGCGCTTGTTCCAGTGCTCATGGTCCTTTTTGGGTTTGGGATGAAATCGATAATCATCACAACAACATTGTTCGCGGTGTGGATAATAATCCTGAATTCTCGCGCTGGCGTTAAGCAAATAAACCGATCGCTAGTGGAGATGGCGCAAAGCTTTGGCGCGACGCCAATAGATGCGTTCTTTAAAATCTATTTCTGGGCGGCTCTGCCTGAAATCTTGGGCGGCGTGCGCATCGGAGTGATCAGGGCAGTTAAAGGCGTCATCATCGGTCAATTGCTTATTTCGATTGTGGGCTTTGGCGCGTTGTTCGAATTGTACTCTGCCAACTTCCTGATGGGACATTTCTGGGCCGTCCTCATCGTGCTTTTCGCACTCGCTTTTTCGATCTCAGAGTTTCTCGCCTATTTAGAGCGAAAGGTCGCTTACTATGCGGCAAAAAGGTAAGCATGTTCTCGCAGAAAACGAACGTTTCTACCTCAAATATCCGCCTGTTTTCAAAGAATTATCCCTGCCTCAAGGCAATTGGTTGGCACGACCTTCTCAATGATCGCTCTGCGTGCGATGCCCCGAAAGAAAATTGCGGAACCATCTATAACTTCGGCTCATTCAGCCACGGTGTGAATTGATAGAGCCAACGAAAGTATCAATTTTCGATTATTCATTTTGGAGGAAACACTATGCACAATTCAGTATTTGCACTAGGTCTGGCCACCGCTTGCCTTTTGGCTGGCAGCGCGTTTGCTCAAAACACGAATGTATCACATCCCATGGGGTTCTTTGTGACTTCAGTTGGGCTTGGTGACGGTGGTAATCTGGGTGGCCTTGAAGGGGCAGACGCCCATTGTCAAAGCCTCGCCAAAGCGGCGGATGCTGGCGGCAGAGACTGGCGCGCTTATCTTTCCACGCAGGAAGATGGGAAACGTGGTGTTTCCGCCCGCAGCCGCATTGGCCAGGGCCCCTGGTACAATGCCTACGGTGAGCTGATCGCTTCAGATCTGGATCAGTTGCATATTTTACCTAACATTTACTATCGGACCGCAGTGGATGAAAACGGAAACGCGATCAAGGGCGTTGGCGATAATCCGAACGAACATGACATCTTGACCGGAACTCAAGCCGACGGAACCGCCTATTTCCCATGGCAGGAAGGCGACAAGACTTGCTCGAATTGGACGTCGAATGGTGACGGCTCTGCCACCGTTGGACATCACGACCGCCACGGTGGCGGGAACACGTCCTGGAACGCCGCACATGGGACCCGCGGGTGTTCGGCTGATGACCTCAGAGGCACCGGCGGAAACGGATACTTCTACTGCTTTGCAGCGGATTAACCAGCGATCAGATTTACATAAACAACCAGGCTCTTTTTTTGCGAGGGGCAACGGGTCGCCCGCTTGATGTCTTTGACGATCTTCTCGCCTGGGTTTTTGGTTGTCTTTCTCATTGTCCACTCCTTGGTTGTTACGATTAGCCAACAAACCTCTCTAATCAATTTGCCTTATTTGGACCGATAGGCGCTGACGTCAGACAGTCGCCTTTCAATTCTGCGATGTCTTAGTGCTGCGATCGGGGAACCGGTGTTCTTTGTCCGCTGGGTCTCAGCGGATCAATGGCGCTCTCAGGGTCAACGACATACTGGACATTCCTATCCTGCGATCTCAGAAAATAGCCGAATTCCTGACGTCGTAGTGCTGAAGAATTGCCAGTTTCGGATCATGTAAAAACTACTCAGAATTTCTGGTGCTTCCGGCAGTCACGCAACGTTTGTTCCTGATGAGGGATACAAAGGTTCACTGAACTGAGAGGGCACTTGGGTCGCACGGCTTGCAAAGCCAGTCGGTAACTGTCTTTTCTCCAGGCTGCCGGTAAATACGTGCTGCAATCCTCTAGACAATATGACACCGCATGTGGCCCAAGAGCTGTGTTTATAGGTAACCAAGCCGGCCCAATGACGTTCTTGGTGTTTGGAAAAGCGCAGGCCTCTATGTCGATGGTGACGCGCAAGCGACGCAAGGGGCCAGGATTACCAGCCGCCAGGTCTTTGAGTTCAATGATGGAAGCATGCTCATTACTTTTGGCGAAGAGAGTTGGATCGGCTCAGATACGTCGGTCCGCGCAATCCAAAAAGCGACTGGCCGGTTCGCCCATGTCTCCGAAGTGATGACACAAGACCTTCAAGGTTATGCTGGTCAGGCCGGGCTTTTGCTGAAAATTCACATCAATGCATCGCTTGATGGTGTCTAGCGCCGGAATAAACCCAACAATAAACCCGCGCGTGGCAGGGGCCGGCTTCTGTCAGAGTTAACCCTTGACCTGTTCTTAGACGATTGCAACCAGATACACTAAGAGCTGAGCTGCCGAGCGCAACATATATAGTTGCTGAAACGAAGGAGGCTTCCGTGCAATTGATTATCCGTCACGCAGAACCAGAAGACGCTGAAGCCATTCATGAAATCCTGATCAGCCCACATGTCGTTAATGGATCAATGCGGCTCCGATACATGCCGCTAGCCCAAACCAGAGAGCGCATTAGCACAAAACAGGGTTTAGTGCAGCTTGTGGGTGCATCGGCGACAAAGCTATAGCATTTGCTGAGTCGGTTACCCATCCAGACAACCCAAGATAGGCCCATTACGGCGAGATCAATCTGCTTGCTGTAAGAGCTGACAAACGCAATCAAGGTATTGCTGGCGCGCTTGTCAAAGACCTCGTTGAATTCGCCGAAAACTCTCTTGGGCTCCAGCGGGTCGGTTTGTTTGTCTGGGCTTTCAGCACCACCGCAATCCGTCTTTATGAGCGGTTAGTATTTGAACAAGAGGGCTGCCTGCGCAAATACGCACGTTTCGCCGAGGGTGGTTTCGCTGACGCCGTAGTTATGGGCAAAGTTCGCTAAAGGACTTGGAGTTCAGGCTAGGAAGATCGGCTTGAACTCCGGACACTCTATCTGTCATTCGGCAGAGCCGGGCCGCGTGCAACGTATAAAAACCGGGCCAGCCGCCCCTCTGCCTGTTGCGGCAAATACCCGCCACCCCACCGGCGCCGCATCCAAGATCCAGAACCCGCGACTGTGGGCTAATCTCGACCCCTTTCAGCACGTCATCCAGCTCGGAATTTGTGACCTGCCCGTCCTGACACAAGTCACGACCGAACACGCGCTGTCGTGGGCGGCAGAATACCCACGTTTGTAGTGGCACCGATATCAGTCGGGCCGACTGGCCTTTGATTAGCGGCCAACTGCTGCCGCTCTGCGCCCTGCGTAAGTCACACGACAATTCAGATCAACCACCTCGATAAGCCCCTTGTCATTGAGGCTAATTTAGGTCGCCGATCAATCAAGCTTGTACTCTTCAAACTGCTGGCCCACCATCAGCTCTGTGGCAACCTTTTAGATCCTCTGACTGAGATTGGGTCCTCTTGGAAGTGGCGTCACGGATTTCAAATGGGCATCCCGTGACGATTTTGTTCAAGGGCGCGCATTTTCCAAAGGAAGTAACCTTAAGCCTGAAAACAAGCGCGCTTGCGCACTCTTCAGATCGCGACTCATGCGCCGGCAACACGTTGCCTTTCAACAGATTCGACTCGCAGCAACCATTCGTCGCGAAACGCATCAAAGTCCGCATTGCTGCCAACTATTAGTTTTTGGTTTCATAAGCCCATAGTCAAGCCCTTACCGCCGCCGCCCACCCGATGGGCGGTGGATCGGCGGACGCGCCGAAGGTGGTCGGGCTGTTGGCGGTTTGGGTCGCGCCGGAGGTTTGGCAATGGGTGGTTCTGGCCGCACCGGTCTGTCTGGACGATCCGGTCGGTCAGGTTTATCCGGGCGATTAACGTTACTGTTGTTGTAACGGTAATAATCGTTCCACAGCATCGAGTCATAAAACGGGTCATATCCATACCCGACCCCGACAGAAACACCGTCGCAGCCGGAAACCGTAAAGGCGGCTGTGCCCAAGCCCAACACAATGGCTGAACGCTTGATGAAATTATGTGCCATTTCAGCCCCTCCCTACCGTACTGGCCGAAACGACGCGAACACGGCGTTCAGGTCATTCGCATACTCAGGATCCGCACCATCCCGCAGGATCGCGACGGCAACTGCGACTCGGTTCTGGGGCAGGTCTATAACTGTCGCGGTAAAGTTGACCCCGCGCCCGTCCCGCTTGCCCGTCCCACGAACAACCCGCGCTGGCAGGCCGCCGATTCTTGTGTCGCCTGAGCTGGTAACCTTGGGATCTTTGACAAGGAACTTGTCGATATCGGCAAGATATTGGAACCCGCCCTCGATATCCCCGACACCCTGAGGTGACACAAATCCCATCCACACGTTGTCGTCGGTGACTGGCCGCATACCAATTACTCTGCTGACACCTCGGGGGTCGCCCACTGCGGTATCTTCGATTTCACGCTGGCCGCCCGTACGGACCATCCAGAAATCTGGAACACTGAACTGAAACAAGGCCCGCCCGTTGTCAGTGTAAGTTACTGGCGTGTCGGCTGCACTTATGTTGGCGGTTACAAGGCACAATACGGCTGCGACCAAGGGTGTCTTCAAAAAAAATATCATATCAAAAAACCTGATGCTAACAGGAACCAAGGATGGCCAACTCGAACCGAGTTTGTCCAGAACTACTTTTCGGGCGAGCGGGGAATTCCCTTTCGGAAAGTTTAGCAGGCTTGGAATGCGATCAAAACGCGCACGTGGGATCAGTCAGAGTACCTGCCAACCGTCATATCACCTCCTTCGCCGACAAATCGTATGACATCGCCACTTTGCTGCACTTCGTAACAGGCCCACAGGTCCGATGGCGGCCAGAGCGAACAGTATTGATCGTTGCGCACGGCCCACTGCCCGGAACTCGGCCCCTCAGAAAAATACTGGGTGAACATCGACGGCTCGAAAACCTGGCTCGCTCCATTCTCGTACTTCAGATTTCTGCCTGACAGTGCCGCCAAAATCTCGTCCCCGTTAAGGCGGCGATACTCTTGCGCCCACACCAATCCCGGACAGAGCGCCAAAATCAGGGCAAACCGTCTCATTCTAACACTCCCGCCTTGTTCGCTGCGTCTGGCACGTTTAAACCCCGCGCAAACGCGTCATGCCAATCACAAAAAGGTGCAGCCGCCCATGATCCCCCGCTATTCCCGCCCCGATATGGTTGCCATTTGGTCGCCAGAAACCAAGTTCCGCGTCTGGTACGAGATCGAAGCGCATGCCTGCGACGCCATGGCCGATCTGGGCGTGGTACCGCGTGAGAACGCAGCGGCCGTCTGGAAAGCCAAGGACGTCGAATTCGATGTCGCCCGAATTGACGAGATCGAAGCCGTAACAAAACACGACGTGATCGCCTTTCTTACTCATCTAGCGGAACATGTCGGCAGTGACGAGGCGCGGTTCGTGCATCAAGGAATGACAAGTTCGGATGTGTTGGATACCTGTTTCAATGTGCAACTGACTCGTGCCGCTGACATCTTGATCGCTGATCTGGAGGGGCTGCTGGCCGCACTGAAACGTCGCGCTTTTGAACACAAAGACACCGTTCGCATTGGTCGCAGCCATGGCATTCACGCGGAACCCACAACGATGGGTCTGACCTTTGCCCGGTTTTATGCCGAAATGGACCGAAACCTGTCGCGGATGCGCGACGCCCGGGCAGAAATTGCGACCGGCGCAATCTCGGGCGCGGTCGGGACATTTGCCAACATCGATCCGCGCGTCGAAGAACATGTTTGCGACCAACTGGGACTGGTTCCAGAGCCGATCAGCACACAGGTTATTCCACGTGACCGGCACGCTGCTTTCTTTGCAACTTTGGGCGTGATCGCCAGTTCAATCGAAAACATCTCGACCGAAATACGTCACATGCAGAGAACCGAAGTGCTGGAGGCCGAGGAGTTTTTCTCGAAAGGCCAAAAGGGTTCGTCCGCAATGCCACACAAGCGTAACCCGGTCCTGACCGAAAACCTGACTGGCCTTGCCCGTCTTGTACGCATGGCCGTTGTTCCCGCCATGGAAAACGTGGCGTTGTGGCACGAACGCGATATCAGCCACAGCTCGGTAGAGCGCAACATTGGTCCTGACGCGACAATCACGCTGGACTTTGCGTTGGCACGCCTGACTGGTGTCGTGGACAAGTTGGTGATCTATCCCGAAAACATGCTGGCCAACATGAATAAATTCCGTGGTCTGGTCATGAGCCAGCGCGTGCTGTTGGCGCTGACACAGGCAGGCGTCAGTCGCGAAGATGCCTATCGTCTGGTTCAGCGCAATGCGATGAAAGTTTGGGAAGAAGGCAAGGATTTCAAAACCGAATTGCTGGGCGACCCGGATGTAACCTCCGCGCTGAGCGTCGAAGAGATCGAGGAAAAGTTTGATCTGGGCTATCACACAAAACACGTTGATACGATATTCTTGCGTGTTTTCGGCGAATAGTGGCAGCACCAAAAAGCGATATCCGATCTGGGCGGCATAGCGCGGTCCGGATCGTCAGCTTTTGCCAAACAAACAAAACTGAGATATGCTGAACGGGCATTTTCCGCGAAGGAGTGACGCAATGTTCCGAACACTTATCTGTGCGCTGGCCCTTGGATTGACGACTTCGGCAGCGTTCGCCTGCACTGGCCATACACAACAAACGCAATCCTGCACGGCAGGAACGATTTGGGACAGCGAAAGCCAGAGCTGTGTGAAAGCCGTCAACAGCTAAGAATTCGCTAACTTGTGATTAAAAGCGACCCGGCGATAGTTCCACTTTTTGATAATCGCACTATCCTTGTCAAAAGTAGATATTCGAACGGAGTCCAAAAATGCGCCTCATCCTTGCCTCAGCTATTGCTGTTCAAGCCCTAGCCTTTGCGCCGGTTGCGCAAGCGGCGGGCGGTGATGACAACCCACCGAAGCCGACCAATACAACCAAGAAATGCCTTTTTGGTCGCGTCTATGATGAGGCCGCCGGCAAATGCGTAAAACCAAACAAATCAAATTTTTCAGACGACCAGCTTTATGATGCGGTCCGGGAACTGGCCTATGACGGCCAGTTTGAAAATGCTCAGGATGTTCTGCGCATCATGAGTGACCAGAACGATGACCGGGTTCTGACCTATTGGGGATTCACCTATCGCAAAATGGGCGAACTGGACCTTGCCAACGTATTTTATCAAAAAGCCATTGATACCAACCCCGACAATATCCTTGCCCGCAGCTATATGGGTCAGGGATACATTGCCGACGGCAGAACTGACTTGGCCATTCTGCAGTGGCGCGAAATTAAAAAGCGCGGCGGCGAAGGAACATGGGCCGAGGCATCGCTGCGCGACGCCATTCGAACGGGATTGACGTACAACTACTAGGATCCGTATCTGTTTTGGCCGTCTAAATTGAACTGATTTGGATACGCAGTCCACGAAGGCAATGCTGGCCGGTTAGTGCCGGTCAGTTTCATTGTGTGGAAGGCATCGCAAGTTTCCCTTTCCATGTCCGCTGTCCAATAGTTCCGCGCATTGACCCAGCTGCATGCTTGTGATCGGTCAACTGGGTCTGTATGTCTGAAATCGAAATTCAGAAGCCCGGTGAACATTTCAATGCCCGTCGAAAAGTCGGAACTCAGCCGTTTTGAGCTTGGGAAATACTACATTACCAATCTGTTCATGAAGGCCGTAATCGGCGGGATGCGTTTACTGCCGTATGAACGCCGAATTGCAGCGATGGGTGCAATAGTAAGCGCTCTGTCACCCGTTGTCGGTTTCCGTAAAAGAGTGCGGCAAAACCTGAAACTCACCTGTCCGGAACTTCCCGAAGACGAGGTCAGCAAACTGTGTCGCGCCGTACCAAATAATGCCGGTCGCGCGATTATGGAGCATTTTTCGCCTGAAGGATTTATCGAACGTCAGCGACACGCCAAGGTTTCAGGTCCGGGTTTAGCTGCCTTTGACGCGGCTTGCGCCGAAGGTCGCCCGATGATGATGATCACCGCGCATTTTGGTCACTATCTTGCCGCGCGGGTTGCTCTTCAGGAACGCAGTGGCAAGCAGATCGGCGGCCTGTTTCGTCGAATGGCCAACCCATACTTCAACGATGTGTATGTCGAAGCCTTTTATAAAACCGGAACGCCGATGTTCGAACAGGGGCGTCGCGGTATGGTGGAAATGGTGCGCTGGCTCCGGAAGGGCGGAATCATCGCTATCGTTTCCGATTTGCACGCACATGGTGGTGAAGAGCTGACGTTTTTTGGAAAACCGGCGGTAACATCCGTTTTGAATGCCGAATTAGCGCTCAAGTACAACGCGGTTATGATCCCATGCTACGCCGTGCGTCAGCCCAACGGTTTGGATTTTGAAATAATCCTGCATGATCCGGTTCCGTCAACAGATGCAAAGAGCATGACGCAGTATACCAACGATGATTTAGAAAGAATCGTGCGCCAACACATGGGGCAGTGGTTTTGGATTCACCGGCGTTGGAAAGCCTGGCGCGGATTGGGTGTTCAACCTGAAAACATGCCCTGATTATTCTGCGCGCGCTGCGGCAATGATTGGCCCATACCCTGACCCCTGAACCAATATTGCAGCCGGTAAATCGGATGTCAGAGTGACAGAGTAAGTTACCGGGGCAGTTCCGTCCCACTGGCCCACGGTCTGCCAGGACTCGACCACATTGGAATAGTCCAAGTCGCGCCCGGCCAGTTCGCCGCGCGTTATCGAAGCATGAAGTAACGGAGCGTACTGAACAACCTGAACGTCAAAGCTGTTGCCCGTAAGAGGCTGCTGGGGGCTTAAGGTTATCGTCAGAGCACCCTTTTCACGTAAAGTGATGATTGTCGCGACAGGTTTTGCTGACAGGTAATCGTCTATTAGTCTGGAAAGTTCCCGCCCCTTGGCACCAACGACGTCTTCTTGCCCGTTTATCACAAGTTGCGGCGTGTAGATCATGGTGCGCCCTCCTTGTCGTGCATAACCGCGCTGACGTTCGGTATGTGACGGATCGGCAAACTCGTCTTTCCAGCCGATGTAATCCCAGTAGTCCACATGTAAGGCCAAGCCGATCACATCATCACGCTTTGCCAGTTCGTGCATCAGGGCATCGGCGGGCGGGCAGGACGAACATCCCTGAGACGTAAACAGTTCCACAACAACTGGACCGCCCTCGGCCCCACCCGCGGTTGCGGAGATCATCGCAATCAGTGCTGCCATTGCTGTTGATTTAAACATACCCAAACTCGGAACCGGTTTCGCCATAACCGGTTTAGACCTTCGCTTCATCAACCGCCAATCAAGGTTTCTTGATGCTGATTTCAGGCCAAACAGCAAAAATGTGTGCAATGGTATACAAAAATTGCCGCACCCTGCTTGTTGGACCTTGAACCAACCGCTTGGGTGATGCAGATAGCCTTCAGCGAATCCCAAAATCCACGTCATTTGAGAGGGAGGCCACAGATGCCCATCAAAGTCGGACAGGATACCGCCAAGACACGCCGCAGCCTGAGCGTGAATGGCAAGTCCATATCTTATTACTCGATCCCCGCCGCACAAGAAGCCGGCCTGGGCGATTTTTCAAAACTCCCAGCCGCGCTGAAAGTTGTGCTGGAAAACATGTTGCGGTTCGAGGATGATGGATTCTCTGTCTCTGTGGACGACATCAAGGCGTTCGCGGAATGGGGCGCCAAGGGCGGCAAGAACCCGCGCGAAATCGCGTATCGCCCTGCCCGCGTGCTGATGCAGGATTTCACTGGTGTTCCTGCAGTCGTAGATCTGGCCGCAATGCGCGACGGCATCAAAGGTCTGGGCGGCGACGCGCAGAAAATTAACCCGCTGAACCCTGTCGATCTGGTCATCGACCATTCGGTCATGATTGATGAATTCGGTAATCCCCGTGCGTTCCAGATGAACGTCGACCGCGAGTATGAGCGGAATATGGAGCGGTACCAGTTCCTGAAATGGGGCCAGAACGCGTTCAACAACTTCCGCGTCGTGCCGCCCGGCACTGGCATCTGCCACCAGGTGAATCTGGAATACCTGGCTCAGACCGTCTGGACCGATACAGATCAGAACGGCGATCAGGTTGCTTATCCTGACACGCTGGTCGGAACCGACAGCCATACAACAATGGTAAACGGCATGGCCGTTCTGGGCTGGGGCGTTGGAGGTATTGAGGCCGAGGCCGCGATGCTGGGTCAACCGATTTCGATGCTGATTCCCGAGGTTGTCGGCTTTGAACTGACCGGTGATCTGGTCGAGGGTACAACAGGAACCGACTTGGTTCTCAAAGTGGTCGAGATGCTGCGAGAAAAGGGCCTTGTTGGCAAATTCGTCGAGTTTTACGGCGAAGGTCTGGATCGCTTGCCACTGGCGGACCGCGCGACTATCGCGAACATGGCGCCGGAATATGGCGCGACCTGTGGCTTTTTCCCGATCGACGGCGAAACAATCCGTTACCTGCGCAACACGGGCCGCGACGAAGACCGCATTGCGCTGGTCGAGGCATACGCCAAGGAAAACGGTTTCTGGCGCGACGCAAATTATTCACCGATCTACACCGACACGTTAACGTTGGACATGGGAACCATCGTTCCGGCGATTTCAGGTCCGAAGCGTCCACAAGACTATGTGGCGCTGACAAATGCCAAGTTCGCATTTACCAAGGAAATGGAAGAAACCTTTAAGCGTCCCATGGGCAAGGAAATCGCCGTAAAAGGCGAAGATTACACCATGGAATCCGGAAAGGTCGTGATCGCATCCATTACGTCCTGCACGAACACGTCGAACCCTTACGTGATGATCGGCGCAGGTCTGGTGGCACGCAAGGCGGCCGCATTGGGCCTAAACCGCAAGCCTTGGGTCAAAACCTCGCTTGCGCCAGGTTCACAGGTTGTGTCCGCATATCTTGAGGCCGCTGGCCTGCAAGAAGATCTGGACAAAGTCGGCTTTAATCTTGTCGGTTATGGCTGCACTACCTGCATCGGTAACTCTGGCCCGATCCAGCAAGAAATCTCGGAAGCGATTGCCGAAGGTGATCTGGTCGCGACATCCGTTCTGTCGGGCAACCGGAACTTTGAAGGGCGTATATCGCCTGATGTACGTGCCAACTATCTGGCCTCGCCGCCACTGGTGGTGGTCTATGCCCTGGCCGGTACGCTGGATATCGACCTGACGTCTGAACCAATTGGCACCGACAAAGACGGCAATGACGTTTACATGAAAGACATCTGGCCGACGACACAGGAAGTCGCAGAGTTAGTCGAACAGACCGTCACCCGCGAAGCATTCCAGTCGAAATATGCCGATGTGTTCAAAGGTGACGAAAAGTGGCAGGAAGTCGAAGTTCCGCAGCAGGAAACATATGACTGGCCCGCGACATCGACCTATATTCAGAACCCGCCTTACTTTCAGGGCATGGGAACCGAACCGGGTACGATTTCAAACATCGACGGCGCGAAGGTGTTGTTGATCCTGGGCGATATGATTACGACTGACCACATCTCGCCTGCTGGATCCTTTGCGACCACTACGCCGGCGGGCAAGTATCTGACGGATCGTCAGGTTCAGCCGCGAGAATTCAATTCCTACGGCTCGCGCCGTGGCAACCACGAGATCATGATGCGCGGCACCTTTGCCAACATCCGCGTCAAGAACGAGATGCTGGATGGTGTCGAGGGTGGTTACACCAAGGGACCAGATGGCGAGCAGACTTCGGTCTATGACGCGTCGATGGCCTATCAGGAACAGGGTACCCCATTGGTGGTGTTTGGTGGCGAACAGTACGGTGCAGGTTCATCGCGTGACTGGGCGGCCAAGGGTACTGCGCTGTTGGGTGTAAAGGCGGTCATCGCTGAAAGCTTTGAGCGCATCCACCGTTCAAACCTTGTTGGTATGGGCGTCATTCCGTTCGAGTTCACGGGTGGCGACAACCGCAAATCGCTGGGTCTGAAGGGCGATGAAACAGTCTCGATCCACGGTTTGGACACGATCCAGCCGTTGCAAGAGGTGCCGTGTACCATCACCTATGCAGACGGTTCAGAAAAAACCAGCACTCTGAAATGCCGGATCGATACCGCGCCGGAAATCGAATACATCGAAAATGGCGGTGTCTTGCACTACGTGCTGCGGAACCTTGCCAAAGCAAGCTGATACAAAGGTTGATTGCTAAGATTTAAGGGGTGCCGATTGGCGCCCCTTTTTTTGTTTTCGGAGCGGATTTCAGGCATTTGCCCGAACCATAAGGCATTGTCTTTCAATTGTTTTGTCTGTTGACTGATTGCAGGAGGTGTCGATGAACAAAGTAGCATTAGTCACAGGTGGCGCGCACGGAATGGGCCGGGCGATCGTCGAAGATTTATCTCGGGATCATCGCGTTGTGTTTACCTGGCATTCAACGGAACCCACGGCGCTACAGCAAGGGCAACACTGTCTGGCATTGCAATCAGATCTGAGAGACGGGGAACAGGCCGTAGCCGTAGTTTCGCAAACAATCGAACATTTCGGGCAACTTGATGTCATAGTCAACAATGCCGGCTTGGTCAGGTCGACACCTAAAGAGAGTTTTCGTCGCGAAGACCATCACGACATTCTGGACCTGAATCTTTTGGCCCCTGCTGCGCTGTTATCTGCCGCCCTGCCGCATCTGAAACGCGGCGCTTCGATAGTCAGCATCTCGTCCGTAAACGCCGTTTTGCCGCCTCGTGATGCCGTTACCTATGGTGCCAGCAAGGCCGCGCTGAATTTATGGACCCGAGCCATGGCAAAAGAGCTTGGACCTGACGGCATTCGGGTCAATGCAGTGGCCCCCGGAGCTATCAATACCCCTGAAGCACCGCGCTCAGACGAGCTGACGCAGCTTTTCGTAAAAGAAACCGCGTTGGGTCGGATAGGATCACCGGATGACATCGCAAACGCTGTGCGCTTTCTGGCATCGGATGCCTCGGCTTTTGTAACCGGCGAAGTGCTGACCGTATCAGGTGGGCACCGCCTTTGACCGATTCATAAAATCTTGACGCAGGGCTTGACCTCGTACAACACGGACCTGAACATTCGCGATTTCCTATTTGTCTGGCAACATAGCTGAAAACATTGCAATGTTTGCGAACACTGGTCACGGATGGAAAGCCGGATGAACAAACCAAATGCCCTGCTGATCTGTTCGCTCAGCGTTATTGCCGTGATTGGAATCTGGGGTGTTATCGACATCGAAGGGTTGGTGGCGTGGGCAAATGGCATTGTCCAGCAATCCTTTCGCAGTCGCGGCTGGTTCGTAATGCTGGCGGCATCTGGCATGTTGATTGGTTGCCTTTTTCTGGCGTTTTCACCCTACGGCAAAATCCGACTTGGGCGTGATGACGAAGAGCCTGAATTTTCAACAACGACTTGGATTTCAATGCTATTTTCCGCTGGTATGGGAGTCGGCCTGTTGTTTTGGGCAGTGGCGGAACCGCTAACACATTTCAATTTTGTTTCGGGCAGAGCACCTGATTTCATAGCAGCCCAGCAGGCGATGCTGGCCACAAACTTTCACTGGGGACTACACGCCTGGGCGATATACGGATCGACGGCGTTAACCATCGCTTATTTCAGTTTCAGACGCGGTACCGGAATGATGGTCAGTGCGCCGCTTATCAGTTTGTTCCCGGGCGAACGTTGGGCGGAACGGGTTGGATGGTTTTCCGATTTCATGGCGATTGTCGCGATTTCCATCGGGGTTGGCGGGTCTATGGCAATGGGCGTTTTTCAAGTCGCCGACGGCATTGCAGTAATGGGCGGTCAGGACACAGTCGGTGGACTTTTGATCGCGGTTGTTTTTGCGGTCATGGTTGCGGCATATATTCCGGCCTTGCTGATTGATTTGGGTCAGGGCATGGCGCGATTGTCCAATGCCGCGATGCTGATAGCGGTCAGCCTTGTCGCCTATACCGTTATTCTTGGGCCGACAGAATTCTTGCTGAACACCGTTGTTCAAGGGTTTGGCGACTATGTCACGAATGTCCTTCCTCGGGGATTTCAGACCTATACGTTTTTCGGCGATGATTTTACCAAATGGTTCAGCGACTGGACGTTAACCTATATGGTCTGGTGGATTGCTTGGGGGCCATTTGTTGGCGTGTTTGTTGCGCGTATATCCCGCGGCAGAACGATCCGGGAATTTGTCATCGGTGTATTGTTTGCGCCCTCCTTATTCTCCGTTCTTTGGTTCGGCGCATTTGGCGGCATAGGGCTGTTCGAAGCGTTAAACGGCGCTGGCGAATTGCTGGCGATGACCCAAACAAATATCGAGCGTGTTACGTTTGCACTGCTCGAACGGCTGCCATTGTCGTTGATCACAACGCTGGCAACTGTTCTGGCCGCTTTCCTGTTCATTGTCACCAGTGTGGTCAGCGCGGCATTTGTTCTGGGTACTTTCTCAACCGGCGGGGACGAAAACCCGCCGCCGCGTGTTCGCCTGATCTGGGGTGCGCTGCTGGGACTGTTGAGTGTTGCGATGATCCTGTCTGGTTCTGTTGACTCGGTGAAAATCCTGATCTCTCTGGGCGCCCTGCCCTTTGTTTTTATCTCGGTCTTGCTGATGGTCTGCTTGTTCCGGGGATTACGAGAGGAAGGAGCGCACAATGTTGATCGGTGACCTGACCGATACGTTAATGAATCTGGTAACTTTTGCCTTCATCGCAGCGATGATCTGGATTCTTGTGCGGAAAAAGTAGTGATCAGCCGCCTGCGGCCTTTTCCAATGCGGGGCGGATCGTGCTTTCAAAAACGCGCTTCGTAACTGGGCCCGCGAAACGCAGAATAATCGTACCTTCGCCGTCTATCACGTATGTTTCTGGCACACCGTACACGCCCCAATCCAGCGCCATGCGACCATAGTCGTCCCTGCCAATGGCACGATATGGATCGCCCAGTTCGGTTAGGAAGGCGTCCGCATTTCCCAGCGAGTCCTTGTAGTTGATCCCATAGACTGGAATGCCCTCATTAGACAGCGTCTCTAGGTTGGGATGTTCCACGCGGCAGGGCGCGCACCAGCTAGCCCAATAGTTAACCAGTTTAACTTCTCCGTCGCGCAGCGTCGCATCATCGAACATCTGCTTGCCCGGAAACTCTGTCATTACGACGGGTGGGGCTGTCTGCCCCTCCCGGGCAGATGGCAGTGCATTGGGATTCTCACGAAACATGCCAACCGCCGCCAACAGGGCAAATGCGCCAAACAAGACTGGTGGCGCAACCATCAAAGGGGAGACTTTAGCCATTGCGCGATGCCCTCTGCTCGACCCTGTCCATCTCGGCCCGCACTTTGCGACCTCGCTGGATGCTGAAGACAATCAAAGCCAACAACAGGAGGATTGACACCCCGTAGGCCGCAAGGACGGTATCTGCATATTTTCCCAGTTCAGGCATCATGCGTTCAATCTT